>CANFNX010000068.1 GCA_947448495.1 Bacteriovoracaceae bacterium
TAAAAACGGCATAAAAAAAGCCTCCGTAAGGAGGCTTTTTTTATTTAATCTGATTTTATAAAATTAAAGAGCAACGTAGTACTGTTTCAACATCGCTGCATCGACTTCTAAATTTGGCGAGTTACAGACAACATAACCGCGACAATCCATATCCTTAAGAGCTTTCATCAGGTCTTTCCAGTTGAACTTTGATTTCTCAAGGTTCAAATGCTTCAAGTCACCTTTAGAGTTAGAGCTGATACCAGAGATGTGAATATGCATTTCTTCAAGAGCTTTAGCTCCCAATTCATTTTTAAGTGTTTCAAGTGTTTCACAGAAACCTTTATAGTCATTTACAGAACCAGTACGTGCGTAAAGGTGAGAGAAATCCATACAAGGCTTACAGCTAGCGACAGATTTTGAAAGACTAATGAGCTCTTCCAGTGAACCAAACTGAGATGTTTTACCTGTTAGTTCAGGGCGAAGCTCAATTTCAATATCTAATCGAGAGAGACGCTCTTCAATAACGTTAAGTGATTTTTCAACAAGATCAAAAACATCATAAGGTGAGTCTTTCATATAGAAAGCTGCGTGGAAAGTCATCGATTCGGCACCACAAAGATCAGAAATCTTAGCCGTTTGAATAATTCTTTCTACTGATGAATCAATCTTATCTTGTTCACGGGCATTCAAATTAATGTAGTAAGGACCATGCGAGGTAAGTGGAACTCCCAATTCATAAGAAGCTTTTCTGAGTGCAGAAGAAACCTCTTCTTTCATGCGAACGCCGTGAGCGAATTCTAATTGCATACAGTCCAATCCGAGTTCGCTGATACGTTTAACACCTTCAACGGGATTGTTTTTCTTTACTGTGCTGTTAGGAACGCCTGCAGTACCAAAAAGTAATCGTTCAAAAGCCATGGAATTCTCCTCAAGCTAATAACTAAAAAATATTATGAACCCAACTATCTATTTTCTTTAAACACTCTGAGCAACCCCGCCCAAAACTAAAGGTATCTTGAACCTTAGTTAAGTCAAAAGCGCCCTCACTTTGGCAAGTTGTCCTGATGTCGCCTACGCTGACACAAAAACACTCACAAATAAGAACTTCATCATCAAGCTTGGTGGATCTTTCGATCAGGTCATCAATCCGGTCAATTTGACTCAGAATTTCTTTTTCCATTACCAGCTCTGCACATCGCAAAATAAGTTCTTACATCTTAGTCTTAGTTCCGAGGGGGGTTATATCCCTAGCCTGAATTTATGTCCATGGGAAAGCTTTTAGAGTGTAATAAAGTAATGCAAATAGGATTTATGAAGTGATAAACTAGAGTTAACTTACATCAATTTTCGGGTCCTTAGCTTATGCGGATTGCTTTTATTCTCTTTTTATTATGCTTGGCCTGGGCCCTATCAGCTTGGATGTTTTTTTCCGGTTTTTGGTTTGTGCTGGTCAGTCTCATGGCCCTTCTTTTTGTAGTGATTACATGGGGTTATGCGGACTCTGCGATTCTTTTCTTTTTAGGAGCAAGGGAAGTTAAGAGCATTGAAGAGTCAAAATTTCATGGGGCTTCGATTCAAGAAGCTTACAAACTCGCTGTCCCTAGACCTAATCTTTATTCCTATAATGGTTCGCTTGATCGGGCCTTTGTCATTCAGACTGGTCAAAGAGTTGGCCTAGTTGTCGCCCGAGAAATCTTAGATCGATGTACCCAAGAAGAGTTGGGCGCCATTTGTTTCGAGCTGCTACTGCAAGTGAAAAAGAATATGGCAACCAAGAGAACAAAGGCGATGTATCTTATTGGCGCCCTAACATGGCTGACTCAACTTCTGATAAATGGTCTCTCGAAGCTCATCCCTGTTAAAGAATTTAAGGTGTCTCTTTATTGGCTTACTCATTTTCTTACGAAGCCATGGTTGGAAATATTGTTCAAACTGACTGTTGGTGAAAAATTTTTTCTAAAATTAGTAAAACATCTTAAAGACTATCCAAGAGAAAATGATTTGTTAATGAACGTCGGGGGGAAAATCAATCGAGTTGCTGAATTGAATTCTTTTTCCAGTCGAAAGTTAATGGAATTTTCTAGCTTGAACCGTAGCAGTCATTTTCAGTGTATTATGACGATTGAGTTCCTCCCTCACGAATGGGATATGCTATTTCCTCTGCAACCGGTGTACCGTGCTTAAAAAAATTAAGACAATAGAATTTTCGAAATTTGCTCCACTGCTAGTGACCTTGGCTTTTATTCTGATCCTGATTCAATATGCTTTCAATCCACTTGATGCCATTTTTTATGATTTTTGGATAAAGAATGATGTTTCGTCTCAATCTTTTAAGCATTCAATTGTGTTGATTGCGATGGACGATGAGAGCGATCAGTTTCTTGGAGAAACTTACCCGTACACCTATGCTTCTCATCATCGCCTCATGAGTCGCTTGGTTGAGGATCAACCGGCCATCGTTAATTACTTTGTCTCTTTACTTGAACCTGATTCTGAAGTTGAGGCCAGGTATCAGGGTGAGTTTCATGAGACAGTGAAAAATTTTTCACCGGCCGGGGATAAATTTCGTTTTGGAACTGAGATCGATAATTTAGGTGAACAAATACCCCCCGAGAATTTGCGGGACCTCGGTTATAACCTAGGTCAGCTTTATAAAGATCAGATGATCTTTTCTAAAGATGAGGTTGTGAGGCGGGCCATTTTAAATATTTCAGGAGAGGATTCTGTTCACCTCTGGACCGCAAAAAAGTACCGTGAATTATTAAAGCTCCCTATCATTGATGCAACTGCTTATAAGGGAGCAAGCTACAATTCTGATGCTGATGCGAATTTTGCCTTATTTAAATATTCTGGAAATCCGCTGAGTGAGAACCTGCAAATTATTCCTTTTCATCGTGTGGTTGTTGGGAATTTTCCGAAAGGTTTTTTTAAAGACAAAATTGTTTTAGTAGGGCCTCAGTACCCTTCAAATATGAACGATTATGTCCTCACTCCATTTGAAAAAGAAAATGCCAGAACTCCAAAACTTGCCGTTCATGCTCATGTCATGGAAGCGCTTATCGCAGAAAAAACCATCTTTGATGTGAAAGATATATATACCCAGATTGCATCTATCCTTATTGCCTTTATTCTTTCTTACATCATCTCCAGAATTCAGCCGGTGAAAGGCTTAATGATCACGATTTTAATGATTTTGGGGATTCTCCTTGTCAGCTACCTTATGTTCAGCGGATTTGGCTGGTGGATTAAGCTATCGCATCTCGTGCTAAGTATCTTTGTGGTGTACTATATCTGGGTTCCATTTCGTGCCATCGAGGAGTATCAAACTCGTTATGCCATACAGGAAGAGACCAAGCTTTTAAAACAAGTGGATAATTTAAAGCAGAATTTTATCTCCCTCATGAGCCACGATTTAAAAACACCAGTGGCCAAGATTGCTGGCATTGCCGATATCCTAAAGATAAAATTTAACAACACTCCAGAGCAAAGTGAGTTGATAGAAAATGTGGTTCATTCTACGAAAGAGCTAAATGACTTTATTAATTCAATTTTAGACTTAACCAAAATTGAATCTCAGAACTTGACCCTAAGAAAAGAGTCCAAGGATGTTAACAAAATCATCGAAGGTATTATTGAAAAATTAACCTTTCAGGCGGGTAGTAAACAGATGCATATTGAGTCTGATTTATCCCCCCTTTACCCGATCCAAGTAGATACCGTACTAATGAATAGGGTTATTTCCAACCTCATTGAAAATGCCATTAAATACGCCGGAAAAGAAAAAACCATCTGGATTAAGACCTGGGACGATCCTGAATGGGTCTATATCGAGGTCAAAGATAATGGTTTAGGCATAGGGGCCGAAGATCTGGCGCATATTTTTGATAAGTTTTATCGGGTGAAGAATGATTCTACCCATTCAATAAAGGGAACGGGTTTAGGACTTTATCTGGTAAAATATTTTATCGAACTTCATAATGGGGTTATTTCTGCTTCCTCTCAACTTGGAGAAGGGACTTCGTTTATAATAAAGCTTAAGAATGAATAGGATAGGAGTTTTCCATGCATAAGGTTTTAGTTGTTGATGATGACAAAGTTCTTCAGCAGTCCGTAAAACAGGCCCTAGAGTATCACCATTTCGTGGTAGATGTGGCCGACAATGGAAAAGAAGCTGTCACTAAAGTCTATGGTCAGAAATATGATCTCGTCGTAATGGACGTGAATATGCCGGAGATGGATGGGATTCAAGCCCTGACTGAAATCAAAAAACATGATCCTTCGGTAATCGTGCTGATACTCACGGCTTACTCCAATGTCACTGATGCAGTTAAGGCAGTGAAAGAAGGCGCCTACAACTACCTCGAAAAGCCTATTACCTCTGAAAATCTTGTCGCCCTTATCAAGCGTGCCTTAAAAGCTCGTTCCATGGTGGAAACACTGACATTTTCTTCACCGACACTTTCTATTGGTGAGACTTCATCAAAAGATAAGTTTGTGGGTGAGTCGAATGCTATGAAAAAGGTATTTGATGTCATTTCAAAACTGGCGAAGGTGACAACACCTGTTTTGATTCGTGGTGAATCGGGGACAGGTAAAGAGTTGGTGGCCAAAGCGATTCACTACAACTCCCCTCGTAAAGATGAAAAGTTTGTGACGATTAACTGCGGAGCGATTTCAGAAAACCTCATTGAGTCAGAACTTTTTGGTCATGAGAAAGGGGCGTTCACTGGCGCCGATCAACGCAAAATCGGAAAGTTTCAATTTGCTGAAGGTGGGACGATTTTTTTAGATGAGATCGGTGATATTTCTGCAGCGATGCAAGTGAAGCTGCTGCGAGTTCTTCAAGAAAAAACCTTTATGCCGGTTGGTTCAAACCGGGAAATCAAAGTTGATGTTCGAATCATTGCAGCTTCTCACAAACCTTTTGAGGAGATGATTAAAGAAGGGACTTTTAGGGAAGATTTATTCTATCGTTTAAATGTTCTCCCGGTTTATTTGCCACCTCTTCGCGAGAGAAAAACTGATATTCCTCACTTGGTGAATCACTATATTAATTATTTTAACAGTGTCCATAATTTGAAGGTGACAGGGGCGGAGCCAGAGGCCCTAGAAGTTCTCACAAACTATTCATGGCCAGGTAATATTCGTGAGTTAAGAAATATCATTGAGCATTGTTTTATCATGGAATCATCTGACATGATCCATGCCAACTCACTCCCTTCAATTGTCTTCAAAGATCAGAAAAAAGCTGAAGTTAAGGACCAAGTTGCTACTGACAGCGTGATTGACCTTGCTGACATTCAGAACTCGGTTTTAGATGCTCCTACTCAAAAAGGCAGTTCGGGGAATGAAGTGCAATTTTCATTTGGCGCCAAGCTGGGTGAGGGGGGAAAATTAGATTTTGCGTTTGCCAAAGACCTTTTTGAAAAAGAATTTATTGTTCAAGCGTTAAAAATCAATAAGGGTCGAATAAATCAAACCGCCCTGAACGCCAATATTCCTAAGAAAACCCTTCTTCGGAAAATTGAAAAATACGAAATTAATCCAAAAGATTACTACTAGGAACGAGAATGAAGCGATTTTGGTCACTCTGTTTAGTTATGGCCGCTCTTATCATTATTGATCAACTAACTAAGGGGGCGATACAAACGAACCTTTATTACGGTCAATCGATTCCTGTGATAAACGGATTTTTTAGTATCGCCTATGTGAAAAACACTGGTGCCGCTTTTGGATTTGGAGCTGGGGCCCATGATCTTTTTCGCCAAATTATGTTTTTATTTTTGCCGGTCGTTTTTTGCGGTTGGATTTTTTATATGCTGGTCAAAACCATCAAAGGACCTTTGTTCCTTTCTGTCGCTTATGCTTTAATCCTGGCCGGTGCTGTTGGTAATTTAATCGATCGTTTTTCACTAGGTTATGTGGTGGATTTTCTCTTGTTCTACTGGAAGGATGAATCCAATCAATTTCCTGCTTTTAACGTTGCTGATAGCTGTATTACAGTCGCAGCAGGATTACTTATTATTGATTTTTTTATTCAGTTAAAGGCCAAAAAAGCGGCCGAGGCTTCTGCCCATGCTTCCGATCCTGTATCAAAACCATGATCTGATACTCTACTCATATCCGCTCTTCATGGGATTAGGATGGGGGGTGGGATATCAGCTTTTTTTTAAATTTAATGATCTAAAATTGTCACTGGCACAATTTCTTTTTTGGGGACTTTTTTGTTTAGCTTGGATTGGAGCCAAAGTGCTTTTTCTCATGACACAAAATAGTCAAGCTGCCCTCCCCTTAGCGGCGCAGTTAAATTTTTGGACAGGTGGGGGATTCGTTTTTTATGGTGGGCTCTTGGGCTGTGTTTTATTTATTTGGATTTTATTTTTCTTTCGATTTCCTTTCACCGTTAAAACTTTTTATGCCTTAGTTATATCTCTTACTTTTGGCCATGCTATTGGAAGAATAGGGTGCTTCTTGGCAGGCTGTTGTTTTGGGACTGAAACTTCTTGGTGGTGGGCAGTGAATGATCACGGGATTCATCGTCATCCGACACAAATCCTGGAAGCCTTAGGATTAAGTGTTGTTGGATTGTGCCTTTTAAAAATGAAGCCATCGCTGGAGGCCATAAGAGTTTATCTGGTGACTTATTCCATTATGAGATTCGGCTTAGAAGCGCTTCGTGCAGACCATGTGCGGGGCTTTTGGTACTATTTGACTCCTTCTCAGTGGATATCACTTTTACTGCTCGCTTTTGGTATTTTTATACATAAAATTAGCCACTTAAGAATTCTGAAACAAAAAAGTCAATTTAATCTCTAAAAATCCGATAAGACACTGGAATTGTACCCAGGAGTAACTTTTGGATAAGTCGACGAAGCTTGAAAATCTTCAACCTCGATTCCTGCGCTATCGGAGTCATTATAAAATCTATTTCATCGCGCTGATGTGTATCACTGGTGTGCTTCTTTCTTACTGGGGCTATCGATTAAGCTATTCCCGATGGGGCGCCTTGTACGCCGAAAATGTTGAAGAGCTGTGGATAAGTTTTTCTTATTTTGTGGGCTTTGGTGTTTTTTACTTTGCTTGGCTGAAATCTCGTATGTGGAGATCAGTTCAGGTTTTCCCCTCCCATCTTTTGATTAAAAATAAAGGTCACATCGATGAATTGAAATATGAAGATATCGAATCTGTTGCCACAGTTTGGATGTCTGTTTTTTATTTCAAAATGAAAAATGGAGTTAAATATTATTTTAGTTCTAGTCTTGAACGTGTTGATTACATCTGGGAAGGTTTTTACGAAGCCAGACCAGAGTTATTGTCCAAAGAAGAGCATGAGGATTTTCGACTCAAGCTTGTTCAGTATGATCATCATCAGAAAAGAAAAGAGTGGTTTTTTAAGCACAAATTAATTGATGTCATAAACTGGATCGTTGTTCCATTGATGTTTTTGTTTTTAAGTTATGTGGTGCAAACCCGAGATGTTCTGATCCATCAACAGGGAATGTATTTCTTCCGTCTGTTTATGTACTCAGTACTGGTTATGCTTGCGACCACATTCTTATTTTCGATTCTTTTAAAAAAATTAATATTCGATAAAAAAATCATGATCCAAATGTCAGGTCAGTCTGATGACAAGTTGCGAGATCTTGAGTACGAGGGAATTATACTTCAACGCTCAAAAATGTTACAAATGGTGACGGCGGGTTTTGTTTTTGCCCTCTTAATGAAATCAGATATCAATCTCTTCTCCATTACAAAAATTAGAGAAGATCTCACTTCTTTCAATATGAAGTCTGGTCAAACTCGTATTGTCGATAACCGCTATAATTGCGTCCAGTGCAAATACCCTGTGCGAGACGGAGATTTAGTGGTTTTTGGTAAAGGCACCATAGGCCAGATCATGGCCACAGAAGGTGATATGGTAGGCCAGATTTCTCAAGACAAGACCGGCAGAATGATCGCTAGTGAAAACATCCAAGAGGTGCCGAAAGGGCATATTGCAATTAAGCTCGCGAATCAAAAAGAAATGCTCATGGTAAAAATAGAAGAGGTAATTGGTAAGTTACAAAAGTAATGCACAAAAATTGAAACCTTCTAAAATTAAGTGAGCAATCACTTTCTTACAGGAGTTTTCAAGGTGAAACAATTAACACAACTGGCCCTACTTCTTGCCCTCGTTCTAGGAATTTCTTCCAATGCCAAAGCTGACCTACTCATTGAACCAGTGGTCGGTTATAACTTAGGTTATAGCTTAGATGTGAAGTTCGATTCTGTTGCGATGGCCTCAAGCAATCAAAAATATACAGGTGGCGGTGGTGGTTCTTACGGTGGTCGATTAGGCTATCAAAATTTTGGCCTGCAACTCGGTTTGGATTATTTGAAAAGCAGTATCAATATGAATGATAGTGATTTCAAGTCAAACATTGCCACTAGTGAATGGGCGGGTTTTGTTGGTTATGAATTTCCCATTATGTTGAGAGTCTATGCTGGTTACATCTTTGCGGGCTCTGGAACAGGCAAAAATAAATTGGATCAGACAACGGAACTAAGTAAAGAATCCGGAACAAAAATTGGTCTTGGATTTACGGGACTTCCATTTATCGACATCAATCTTGAGTATCGTCGCGCTACATGGACGCAAAACAGCTTTGGTGGGACTGACTATGATGGAAGTTTTACCTACTCAACGATCATGCTAGGTTTATCGGCACCTTTCACTCTTTAAAACTTAAAACAAAAAAGGCTCCTTTCGGAGCCTTTTTTTATTCAGCAATTTCTTCTTTTAATTTTTCTAACTCTGGCTCATCAATGTAGAGTTTTGAGGCAAGTGTTTCATTACCCCAAGCAGTGAATGCATCGTCATGTTGATACATCGTAATCGTTTCCCAAGGACAATCCTGAGAGCAGTTTTGACATCCAATACAACGGGCCACATCGATCTCAACCATTTGCTGATAAGTTGGATTCTTTGGATCCGGTCCTGGAACAAGCTCAATAGAATCTACTGGGCACCCAGCAATACAAACTTCGCAACCAGTACAACCTGATTGATGAACAACAGCAATTAGTTTAGGTGGCTTTTTACCTTTTCTTAACGGCTTAAAGCGAGCTGGATGAAACGGGTTTTCAATTTTAATTTGATCACTCATGGGGAGTCCTTAAACTTTAAAAAATCACCTTTATTATACACTCACAGAGGGGAGCGATAAAGCATTTCCTTATACAATTTGCTGCCCCTGTGGTTGAATTGGCCTAGACAACAGGGTGTTCTAACGCACTGAAAAACTGAGAATATGGATCTGATCTAAGGAAGTCCTATGAGTTCAAGAAAACTACGTTTTGTAACAGCGGCCAGTCTTTTTGATGGGCACGATGCTTCGATAAATATCATGCGTCGACTCCTCCAATCCAAAGGGGTTGAGGTTATTCACTTAGGTCACAACCGATCTGCTCAGGAAGTTGTCGAGGCTGCTCTTTGTGAAGATGCTCATGCCATCGCTTTGAGTTCATATCAGGGCGGTCATATGGAATACTTTACTTATGTAAGAGAGCTGCTTGATAAAAATGGCGCTAAAGACATGCGCATATTTGGCGGTGGCGGAGGAGTGATTACCCCACCAGAGATCGTTGAACTTCACAAGCGTGGCATCACCAGAATTTATCATCCGAATGATGGAACGAGTTTAGGTCTCAATGGAATTATCGATGACATGATTCAAAAATGTGATTACTCCACCATTGAGAAAACAGATTTTAAATCGTTGGAAAATAAACAGCTGGGTTCTGTCGAAGTAGCGAAAGTCATCACGTTTATTGAGGACAATCGAACTCTTCCTTTTGCCTTAAATCCTAAAAAAATTCCAGTTCTTGGTATTACAGGTACAGGTGGTGCCGGTAAATCTTCGTTAATTGATGAGTTACTGTTGAGATTTCACCGTTATTACTCAGATAAGAAGATTGCTCTTGTTTCGGTTGATCCAACTAAAAAGAAAAATCAGGGAGCTCTACTAGGGGACAGGATTCGCTTAGGCTCTGCCACTTATGATCACTTTTATATTCGTTCTTTGGCGACCAGAGACTCTTCTAATGAACTATCCCCTGAAATAAAAAAAGTGGTAGAGTTTTTGAAGACTCAGGAATTTGACCTTATTTTGGTAGAGACTTCTGGGATTGGCCAGGCCTCTGATGAAATCACAAAAGTAGCTGATAAAACTCTCTACGTCATGACTCCAGAGTTTGGTGCTGCCACACAATTAGAGAAAATTGAAATGCTTGAAGTGGCAGATTTTATCGCCGTTAACAAATTTGAAAAACCAAGAAGCGAAGATGCTCTTAGGGATGTTAGAAAGCAGTATCGACGAAATAAACAACTTTTTGCGAATCATCCTGGATCACCGGCTGATGATGAGCTGCCTGTTTATGGAACCATGGCCTCGAAGTTTAACGATGTGGGTGTAAACGCATTATTTAAGGACATCATTAAAGCCGTAGAGTTTAAATTTAATACTGAGCTTGATAAGATACCTTCCGATCGCGCTCCAGAAAAAAAACAATCCATCATACCGGCTTCTCGAATTAATTATTTAAGAGATATTGCTGATACGGTTCGTGGTTATAATAAAAAAACTTTGGAGAGTGTGGAAAAACTTCGTCAGTATGAAAGTTTGGTCGAAGTCTCAAAAATAGTTACCGATAGCCACAGTTTAAACAGCATTAAATCGGAACTAGAAAAGAATCTACAAAAAGAATTACAAGAGATTTCTGCTTTTGATCAAGTTGTAGATCAGTACTCTAAGGGAGTTTTCTCTTACAGTGTACGCGGCAAAGAAATAAAAGTTCCAACCAAATACAAGTCACTTTCACAATCCGATATATCTAAAGTTGGATTCCCAAAGTTCTTTTACCATTCAGATAAATTACGTTTTATTCGGTCGCAAAACCTTCCTGGCTTTTTTCCTTTTGCGGCCGGTGTGTTCCCGTTTAAGAGAGCGGATGAAGAACCAAAAAGACAATTTGCTGGAGAGGGTGGACCAACAAAAACCAATTCTCGTTTTCACTATCTTTCTAAAAATGATCCTGCAAAAAGATTATCAACAGCGTTTGACTCCGTAACACTTTACGGTGAGGATCCTGATATTCGTCCGGATATTTACGGTAAAGTGGGTGAGTCTGGTGTCTCAATCTGTACCCTTGAAGACATGATGGAACTTTATAAAGGATTTGATCTAACCTCACCTTCGACATCCGTTTCTATGACTATCAATGGACCTGCACCGATTATTTTGGCGATGTATATGAATACCGCTATCAACAGGGCCCTCTCAGAATCTGACCGCACAAATCCTGATAAAGTCTTGGAAGTGATGAGGCAAGTTCGAGGAACTGTTCAAGCGGACATTTTAAAAGAAGATCAGGCGCAAAACACTTGTATCTTCTCGCTAGAATTTGCTCTCAAGATGATGGGTGATGTGCAGGAGTTTTTCTGTAAGAGTAAAATTAAGAATTATTACACCGTCTCAATCTCGGGTTACCATATTGCTGAAGCTGGTGCCAATCCAATTACTCAATTGGCCCTTACCCTTTCGAATGGTTTTACTTACGTTGAGTATTATCTGAGTCGTGGAATGGCGATAGATGATTTTAGTGAAAATCTATCCTTCTTCTTTTCTAATGGACTAGACTCTGAATATACCGTTTTGGGGCGCGTGGCGCGGAAAATTTGGGCCGTTGCGATGAGAGATAAATACGGAGCTTCAGATAAATCACAAAAATTAAAGTATCATATTCAGACATCTGGGCGCTCACTTCACGCTCAGGAAATTGACTTCAATGACATAAGAACGACGCTTCAAGCGTTCCTCGCACTTTCAGATAACTGTAATTCACTTCATACGAATGCTTATGATGAGGCCATTACAACGCCTACAGTTGAGTCGGTGAGAAGAGCAATGGCGATTCAAATGATTATTAATCGTGAGTATGGTTTAAATAAAACAGATAATCCGCTGCAGGGATCATACATCGTTGATGAATTGGCAGATATTGTCGAAGAATCGGTGCTAGCAGAGTTTGAGCGGATTTCGGATAAAGGCGGCGTCCTCGGGGCGATGGAGTCGATGTATCAACGAGGGAAAATTCAAGAGGAGTCACTTTTCTATGAAATGCAAAAGGATTCTGGAGAACTCCCTATCATAGGTGTGAATACGTACCTGGCAGAAAAGAAGGAAGAGTGGAAGCCCATTGAGTTGTCGAGATCCACTGAAGCCGAAAAAAATGATCAAATTAAGCGCCTTCATGATTTTAAA
Organism: Bacteriovoracaceae bacterium; assembly: GCA_947448495.1. GTDB lineage: Bacteria > Bdellovibrionota > Bacteriovoracia > Bacteriovoracales > Bacteriovoracaceae > Peredibacter. The sequence continues at coordinate 12,285 of CANFNX010000068.1, forward strand.
AATCTACATAAAGATCATTCTAAGGCTTGTTTATTTAAACTACGTGATACCGCACTTATGGGGGGAAATATCTTTGAAGAATTACTTACGACGGTGCGCTACTGTAGCTTAGGTGAGATCACTTCCGTTTTATATGAGGTCGGTGGACGCTATAGAAGGAACATGTAATGAAAAAATCAAAAATCTACACAAAGTCTGGTGACGAAGGTAAAACAGCTCTTGTAAGCGGTAATCGCACTTTTAAATCAGATTTAAGAATTGATCTCTATGGCGAGCTAGATGAATTAAACTCACGTCTAGGTTACGCTTGTTCGTTACTTACAGATAAATTCGTCCATGAGAGAACCTTTATACACATGCTGCAATCAAGTCTTTTTGATCTTGGTTCAAACATGGCCTGTGAATTTGAAAACAGAGAAAAATACAATCTCCCCCAGATTTCTCAAAACATAGTCGACAAAATTGAAAAAGAGATTGATCGCATGGACGCTGAATTGGATGAATTGAAAAACTTCATTCTTCCTGGTGGGTCTTTGGCGTCTGCGGCCGTTCATTTAGCTCGGACGGGTGCACGCAACGTTGAAAGAAAGCTCGTTCACTATGAAAATGTGACACAAGAAGTTTTGCCGCAGTTTAGCATGGTTTTTTTGAATCGAATCTCAGATTATTTTTTCGTCCTCGCTCGATACATAAACAAGCTCGAAGGAGTGAAGGAAGTTGTCTGGAAACCAGAGAGATAATTTATTTTTGATCTCTATATAACTTTTCAATTCCGGCCAACTTTTCTCCAAAAGAAAACTTACGGACCTTAAAATTCCAGTACCATGTGAGTAAGATTGTCATCATTTCAATCGTAATAAAAATAGCGTTTTTTTGTTGTCCAATAAGACTGGGTGATTTCAATGAGACCAAATTGAGAATAACCAGAGGGGTTATCACCGATATCAGCATAAAAACTGTATCCACCGTTGTCGAAAAAGTAGAATGAGATTTATTTCTGAGTTTTATTTCCTGTTTGGATAATTTGATTTTACTCTTAGCAAACTTTCTTAAATCCACTTCTTTCTTATGATTCGGTCCATGCTGCTTCTTCTTAGATACAGGGAGGTTTCCACCTTGGTTGATTTGTCTTGCACCAGTGAAATCGAGGTTAAGTTCATGGGCGGCACGATCTTTTGAGGGGCCAGGAAATGTTAATGCCTGGATTGAGTTAAGATCCATTTTTTCTGGATTAACCGTGATTTTACTAATCCCCACTTTTATTTCATCGCCAAAGAAAACCTCTGATTCTTCAATTCTAATACCATTTAAGTAAGTTCCATTTTTTGAACCCATGTCTTCAACTGTGAGTGTAGGAGGGCATAATGATAATTTTAAATGCACACTACTCATTTGATCGTCAGGGATTTTATAATCACTTTTTTGGCTTCTCCCAAGTGTTGCTTCCATGTTGTTTTCTAAAATAATTTCTGAAGAACTTTGATGAGTCTGAACCTTTAAAATGACTTTCATTCTTTTCTCCAAAAATCTTCATGATAATTAAATTGGCAAAGAACTTTAACTCGCTGGAGATATTCATGAATTTTAGGGGAAAACTGGTATTCAGGCACAATATAGAGTCCCCAGAGGTGTGCAGCGATCATAATATCCTTGATCCCAAATGTGTTCGATTCATAAAATGGCGCTAGTCGTTTTTCAATTTCTGACAGAAGAGGCTCTAGTTCTTGCTTGAAAGTTGATTGAATTTTAACAAGATCCTTAAAAGGACCTCTCTTGGATTCCTTTTTAGCTTGAAAATACTTACGTGCCTGTGGAGTAAATTCGGGTGTATAAATCCAATAGGGCATTGCCAAAGAATGCACCGGGTTTCCAATTTGATTTAAAACGAGTTCGAAGTTTTTATAATCTTGTGAATTAACAATCTCATGTGTTTTTAAAATGTTTTTTTCATCCACTAATTGAATAATGTCCAAACTTTCATTCAGGACACCCTTATCATGAACTAAAATGGGCAACATCTTTTTTCCGGTTAAGGTGATAGGTGTTGCCTCGTCATCATAAGGTAAAACCACCGAATGATAGGGTAAATTCAAATAACCGAGTGCCATGCGTACTCTCACGCAAAAAGGGCAATGGACATAATGGTAGAGGGTTAAGTTCATAACAATTTCAATTATAAACTAACTCACTGATATTACAAAATATTTCACCCAAAAATGGAAGCTCCAAGAGATTGAAAATATGCTAAACTTTGTTTATATTGCCTCCAGTTAACTCAAGGATCACTTATGGACCAAATGATTTCAATTACCGACAAGGCCATCGAGCAAATAAAGACAATTTCACTTAATGAAAATAGTGATGGCTCAAAAGGCTTAAGATTGGCCGTCACAGGTGGTGGTTGCTCCGGACTTTCTTACAAAATTGAATTTTCTGACAAAAAAGAAAAAGACAATATTCTCACTTTTGATGGGGTTCAAGTTTTCATTGACCCAAAATCTCTCATTTATCTCAAAGGTATTGTTTTAGATTTTAAAGATGGATTGAATGGTAAAGGATTTATATTCGATAATCCCAATGCCAAAAATACCTGCGGATGTGGAGAATCTTTTTCCATTTAACCTATGCTTGAATCTTATCGCTTTTATTCCGGTCAATTCTCAATCGATTTTCACGTTTTTGAATTAATCGGAACAGATGTTGCGAGTTTCCTTCAAAAGCAATCAACCTTTGATGTTAATTCTTTAGACGATCAACAGTTTCATCTCATCTCATTTTTAGATTCACAGGGGCGTTTAGAATGTTATGGATGGCTCCTCAAAGACGTAAAGATATACTACTTGTTGTGCCCGCTGAATCTCATGCTTCAAACGAAACTACGCCTAGAAAAGTTTCTGGTTTCTGAAGATGTTGAAATTATCAGCTCCGGCTTACAAACATGGACATTTCTGATTGGGCCGAAAGCCGAAGCTCAAGCGGCTCAAGGTTATTATCATGGACTATGCCTGGAGGAAAAAGCCGTTCTTTCTCATAAAAAGGATGATCTTGTTTCCGAAGTTAGTGCTCCTCATTTAGAACTATGGCGTAAGCTCAATGGATGGCCTTCTTTTAGTGGTGAAGACTTTAAGTCAGAGATTATTAATAATAATCGCCTCTATGAATTGAGTTTGAGCTTTAAAAAGGGGTGTTACCCCGGGCAAGAAACTGTTTCGAAAATCTCCAATGGTAGAGGAGCAGCTTTAAGTCCGGTGATGATTAAATCAGCTACTCCTCATCAACCTGGAGAACTTTGGTTAAAGGATAAAAAGGTTGGAGAAGTTCTTGAATGCGTTTCATGGAATGGAGCCTATTATTTAATGGCTAAACTTTTGAGAGATTTTCGAGTTTCTGATATGCAGGTTAATTTTGATTTAAATCAACAGCAACTTCAGGGGA
>CANFNX010000069.1 GCA_947448495.1 Bacteriovoracaceae bacterium
AGCGCTTGGCCGAGATTGCTCTTGAGCAATTACCTGGTGTCGTTGATATTATCAACCATCTTACATTTTTGCCATTGGCCTAATTGAAAGTTACTCCGCGAGGGATGTGAGTGCTTGATTATCAATTTCAAGTTCTCCTACCTCATCTTCTTCAAAGCTGATAGATTCCTCATCGTATCCATTAATTGAATCAACTTCATTCTCAATAACGATTTGTTCTCTCTCATCATAAAACTGTTCTTCTTCAAATTCCGCCAATGCGACAAGAGGAAGTGAAACAAGAAAACAAAAAAGAAGTTGTTTCATGAGATCTCCTTGAGCGAAATGATATTGATGTGAATCTCGTCAAAGAAAGGGACAGGGCAAGATAGCAAGCAGTTGATCTTCTGGCCTGGTTTTTGCTCAACTAAAAATAATGAGGCTGAGACGGATACTAGGTATTTATTTTTTGCTTGTTCATATGCTCTCTTGCGGCAAGGGATTTAAGAAAGATGAAAATATAGTGGTCGATTTACCTTCAGGAACTTGGGAAATGGATTTTCAATCGCTGAATCCACAATTCGGAAATTATACTGGTCATGGATATATCACGCATTATCAACAACAATTCTGGCCTCATTTTAAAATTTATGGGCCAGCATCTCCTGTTCAGCACCGCCAGTTTATCCATGCTGGAAATCGCTGCCCAGAATCGACTGATGATAAAAATCGAGATGGATATCTTGATTATGATGAGACCCTCGAGGTGGTAGGCGGTGTGCTTATTCCGCTTGCTAATTCACTCAATCCTGAGAATTTAGGCTCATCTCATTATCCACGTATTAAACAGTGGCACGACTCTTATTATTATTCGGCCACTTCCAATAGCCGGGTGATGATGAGGGATTTCCTGAAAAGGGAGTCACGACGGATAGGCCCTTATGACTTAAGCCTAGATCAGCGTGTGATAGTGGTTTATGGCGCTTGGAGTGAGACTCAACTTGCCTTATCTCTTGCAACACATTATGGATTTTCACCCCAAGAGGAGGTTCCCGTGGCCTGTGCTAAAATCATTTTTCGCGGGAATTTTGCCTCAAAAAGTCTTCATGACTTATCTCATTGAGTTCATCCTTTGGCAGCGACCTTGCAAAGATGTGCTCCTTTCTTGAGGAGGACTTCATGACTGTGCCTTTTTATCAATCCATTCTCTTTCTTGCTTTTCTTTTTTCGTCGCTCACGTTTTTTACTTCTTGTGGCCATAAGAGCGCGGGAGATGGTGTCGCTTTTAATGCCGAGAAGGCGGCTTCGCTTGAAGGAAAGTATCCGGTAGAATTTGTAGCTCTCAATTCTCCCTACTCTGGTAATGGACTCATGAATGGGGAGTTAAAACTTGAAGGTGATGTCTTATCAGTAATGTTGCGAATGATGGATGGACCGGTAGAGACCCAACATTCTCAATCACTCTATTTTAAAGAACGCTGTCCAGATCAAAGAGAGGATTTAAATCAGGATGGATTGATCGATTCCTATGAGGTCTATGCTTTTTTAGGTGAGACACTTATACCCTTTGATAGTGCTCTTGAATCACAGTCGGCGGGTCTCGGGACTTATCCCATTTCTGATCAGGGCGGAAATTTTCTTTACCGCAATCAAACATCTTTTTCCCAAATGTTGGCCGATCTTTATTCAGTTGATCATGATTCTGAAGACCATATGATGAAACTTACTGAGAGAGACCTCTTTAAATTTGAGGGTAAGGTGATCCTTATCCGAGGTGTCGCTGAAGATAGCTACCTTCCGGCGAGCATTCACTCTCTTCCTCATGAATCCGATCGAGGGAGTTTGCCCATCGCTTGTGGGAAAATTCTCGCCAGACTTGATAAGTGAATTTTATCGAGTGTATGAAAAATCATGATTTTCATTTCTAGCGTGACTCTGAGATAATGCATGCACTGAGGAGGCATCATGGTCATTCATAAAGCTAGCAGTCGCGGAGGAGCAGATCATGGATGGCTCAAGACTTTCCATACTTTCAGCTTCTCAGAGTACTACGATCCCCAACGTATGAATTTTGGTACGTTGCGTGTCCTAAATGATGACTCCATTGCCGCCGGTGCTGGATTTGGGCGCCACCCTCATCGTGATATGGAAATCATCACAATACCACTTGCGGGTCAAGTGATTCACCAAGATTCTGAGGGAAATAGAGGAACGATAAGTCGTGGAGAAATTCAGGTCATGTCGGCCGGAACGGGCATTTTTCATTCGGAATTTGCCGACCCCAAAGAAGTGACTCAATTGCTGCAAATTTGGGTCTATCCCAAAATTTTTGGAGTTAAGCCCATCTACGATCAAAAAAAGTTTCCATTAGAACAAAGACAGAATCGCTTTCAATTAATCACTTCACCCGATGGGCGTGAGAATTCATTGCCTATTAACCAGGACGCTTTTTTTTCTCTCAATGAAATGAGTGAAGGACGTGAATTTCACTATTCTCCACACATGGCCACCAATGGTGTTTATGTTTTTGTGATCAGTGGAGCAGTGGAGATTAATGGTCAGTCTTTGCAATCACGAGATGGGATGGGGATCGAGGAGAGTGGAAGAATTCAGATTCGCTCATTGACTCATTCCGAGTTGTTAGTGATGGAAGTGCCTATGCACCTGCCACACAGACCGTGAAGTCTTGATTTCAATTTCAATATTTTTTTCATATACTCTTAGCATTCAAAAATTTTCTAAGGATGCAAGATGAAAGCTTTTTTATTGGTGATGGTTTTTTGTTGGATGCAATTCTCTTTTGCGGCCAATCCTAAAGTGATTATGGAAACAACTCACGGCACTTTGGAAATCGAACTTTTTGAAGACAAGGCCCCTGGTACAGTGGCGAATTTTTTAAAGTACGTGGATGACAAATTTTATGACGGCACAATTTTTCATCGTGTGATCAATAATTTCATGATTCAAGGTGGGGGATTCAGCGAAAAGATGGTAGAAAAAAAGACTCGCCCTGCTATCAAAAATGAGGCGAATAATGGTCTTCGCAACGAAACTGGAACCATTGCCATGGCCCGCACTCCAGATCCTCACTCTGCAACCGCCCAGTTTTTTATCAATGTGGCTGACAATTCTAGCCTTAATTACACCGCCTCAACTCCGGAAGGCTGGGGCTATACGGTTTTTGGGAAAGTGATCAAAGGGATGCATGTTGTAAATCGAATTAAAATGGTGAAAACAGGCTATCTCTCTGGATTCGCTGATGTGCCTATGGACGCGGTAGTGATTAAATCTGTCAAAAGATTGAAATAGCTCTGTAAAAACTTCAACTGATCCCATCACAAGAGGGTTTTAACATAGGCTATCCCTATGCTAAAACCTTTTTTTATTCTTCTCTTATTGTCTCCTCTTTGGGCCCTGGCAGCGGAAGTTCAATGGGCGTATCAAGATAAAGTCTTTTCTCTTTTTACAAACTTGGACCTCGCTCAAACTCAGCAGCAAGTGGAGCAAGTGATAGTCACTGTTCATGGATCTGAAAGAAACGCAGACACTTATTTTAATTCCATGATTGGGGTTACGAAATTGGCCGGACTAGGTGATCAAAGCTTGGTCATCGCTCCACACTTCAAACTCGCGACTGATGCTCTACTGGCCCAAGAATTTTCTTGGGATGATGAGGGCTGGCTCAAAGGTGATCAGGCCTTAAATCAAGCCTCGGTTAGTTCGTTTGAATTACTTGAAGCTTTTATCAAAGAGATTCTTCAGAAGGGACAATTTCCAAATTTAAAAACGGTGATTTTTACTGGCCACTCCGCTGGTGCTCAGATGGTGCAGCGATTTGCCGGTGGAAACTCATTGGATCAGCAATTTAAAAACATTCATTTTCGCTATGTTGTGACTAATCCAGGCTCTTACTTATACCTCACTTCAGAAAGACCATTTGGACCGCAACTAATATGTGCCTTTAATGATTATAAATATGGACTTGATCACTTAAATTCCTACATGTCCAAAAAAGGTGCAGGAGAAATTGTCAGCCAGTATCTTCAAAAAGACGTAGTGTATCTTTTAGGTGAGGCCGATATTAGAAGTGATGATATTGATCAAAGCTGCCCGGCCCAATTTCAAGGTCCCTTTCGTTTACAAAGAGGACTCTCTTATAAGGAACAACTTGATCGTCATTTCCCACAACATCAACACCACTTATTCACAGTTCCAGGGGTAGGGCATACGCAATATGGAATGTATCATTCAGAAAACGGGCTGAAAGCGTTATTTCAAAAATTGTAAAACATCTTTAGGCCCTAGAATTCTCTGACCAAGACTTTCATCAAAAGCAGATTCAATACAAGCGTGAGCGACTAATTTCCCGCTGACCGGTCTCAAAGATTCAAGACCCGGGATGGTGGGAAGCACACTGAGGATTTTTCCCGAGTTTTGTTCCACGAAGCGTTTTGTAGAGCGAGGACCTTTTAATAATCCTGGACGAATAATGGTGAGTTTAGGAAAAGATAACTTCATGACATCTCTTTCCAGCTCGCCTTTGATCTTGGTGTAGGCAAAAAGAGATTTTGTGTTGGCCCCAGGTGCTGACACAATCACAACATTGCTAACCCCGTTGATCTTTGCCGCTTGCGCCACTCTCAACTGATAATCGTAGTCTACAATCCGTTGCGCCTCACGCGTTCCGACTTGTTTCAGAGTTGTTCCGAGAGCGGAGAAAAGAATGTCTCCGGTGAGATCTTGGCGCCACTCCTTGAGATTATCAAAGTCTACGATATGCTCTTCAAGCTTGGGATGAGTGAGTCCTGTTGAACGTCGAGCGAAAATTTTAATTTTTTCAATACGATCATCATTCAAGGCATAATGAGTGATCTCTGAGCCCACAAGTCCAGTGGCGCCTATGAGTAACACGGTTTTTTTCATAGTCTTATTAGAACCGCGAAGAGGAGTTTTTGGCAATGAAAAAGTCATGGATGACTTTGGAGTTTTGCTTCTTCAAACTCTTCACCAAATTCAGAAAGTTCTTCTCGCGAAAAATCCTCTTTTGCCTCTGTGAAAAGAGCACTTTCCTCACTTTCTTGATGTTTTAAAAATTGATGTCGGAGGGCCTTAAAAGTGGACTCCCAATTTTCGTCTTCTATTCTGGTGGCATCAAGCTTGTCGCAAAGATGGCGCATCTCTTCATGCTCATCTTCTGCATCATGGGCCACTTCTTCTGATTCCTGATTACCTACGTCCTCAATGAGATGTCGATAGATCGTTTTCTCTTCACCATCCATGTGAGCGAGGAGCTCTTCGCGCATCTGCAAGTAAAGTTCTTTTTTATGAACCAAGTCATGCTCATTTTTGATGAGATTCATCAAATCTTTAATCACACGATGGCCTTCTTCAAGTTTCATGAGAATAGATTCGCCCATAGCACTACCTCTTCTTTGGTTCTTTCTGTTTTTTCTTCTTTTTAGTTTCATGACTATCAAAAGGGGCAGGAAGGAAAGTTGGATCACCCATGGGGTAAATGTGTTGAGACCAAAATAGCATGGAGAAGATCCAAATCCACATGAAGGGATTCTGACAGATGAGTGAACGCCTGAGAATTAAAGCTTTTCTAAAGATGAACCTGAGCGATAAATTTCGATTAACGTAATTTCTGAAGTTGTTCCCAGTCTTAAGAATGGTCCCCAGCTACCTGTACCTGGGTTGACATTGAGCCACATCTGGCCAACCTGATAGTGTCCTAAAAAATATTTATGGGCGAATCTGACCGCAACTGTCCAGGGAAAAAATTGTCCCCCATGAGTGTGTCCTGAAAGTTGTAAATGAAATCCCAAGGCTGAAGCCTCTTCAGCAAAGCCCGGCCTGTGGGAGAGTAGAATCTTGAAGGGTGCTTCTGGTGAAGCATCATGAGTCATTTGCAGATCTGGCCCCGGTGAGGCCATGGGATCCGGTATACCTCCGATAAGAATCGACTGACCTTGATGATGAATGATTTTGCCGCGATTCACGAGAACGATCGCCTTCAAATTATTCATCACATTCATCCATTCGTTAGCATTCCAATAATACTCATGATTGCCAGGAACATAAAAGGTGCCGAGTTTTGATTGGATTTTTGAGAGTGGGGCAATATCTTGGCGATGTCTTTCAACTGGCCCATCCCCGATGTCGCCAGTCAGAGCTACGATGTCAGCTTCAAGCTCGTTGACTTTTTTAACCATCTTTTCGACATAGCTTCTCCCAATCGTGGGGCCGATATGAAGATCTGAAATTTGCACGATCCTGAGTCCTTCAAGTTCTTTGGGTAAATCTTGGATCGGCAGTTTAAGTCTCTTAAGCTGTGGTCCCTTCAAGGCCACAAGGGTTCCAGTGATCATAGCAATCACTGAGGCAGAAATAATCCATAAGGAGTGTAGTTTAAACCCTGTGATCCAGATCACATCACGCAGGAGGGTGAAGACCAGAATAAAGCTCAAAAGTCCCATCGCCAAGAAGGTGAAATGTGCCAATAGGCTCCAGCGTCGCAAGACAGGGAATAACAAGACAAGACAAAAAAGACTACTCAATAACGACAAGCCGGATGAAGCTTCGAGGCTCCAGTGTAAATAAAGGAACAGGGGAGTCGTGACTGAAAGGATAAAAATGAAAAAGAAGATCCAACGTTTCATGACTTAATTAAATCGAAAAAGTGACTTTCCTACAATGTTTTTATCTTCAGGAAAAATTAAACAAGAGTAAAAAACTTTCTTGCTGGATTAGACCAGCGCAGTTGTTCTTCAATTCTCACACCATTATTCAGGAGGATGTAATGAAATATGTGGGAGCTTTTTTGTTGTTAATGTTTTCGTTCACTAATCTCTTTGCTCAATCATCGGGTGTCAAAATTCATTCTTTTCATGCAGGAGAAAAAAGTCAGGGGTATTTAGTTTATTTAGAAGATGGGCGGGTGGTCTTTTTGAGAGGTGAGTCTCTGCGATTTTTGGCGCCACTGCAGGAGGCCTATCTCATGGATCGCACCCTCAATATGACTCTTGATCAAGACCATAATCTTTTATCTGTTGAATCTGTGCCTGAAAATGATAAAACTCCGCTTGAGGAGGCAATAGACCTGGCCCCCATGAGCTATGCCCCGAGTATTGTTTCTAGTACCACCGCCAGCAATGTTTTTTATCGCATGCGAACAAATTATCAAGACGATTCCCAGTGTTACAATCGCGCTCATATTTGGACATATGAGGAGTATAAAAGAACGTCTCTGCTCTCCAATAAATTATTTCTTTTTTTCACCAGCCGTTATATTTGGGCGTATAACTTTAAGTGGTGGTTTCATGTGACTCCCATGGTTTACGTTGGTGGCTCAAGTTATGCCTATTGGAGGGCCCTCGATCGACGTTATACTCGCGGGCCTTTAACCATTCAAACTTGGACTAATATTTTTGTTTATAATCATGCCACTTGTCCGGTGATCTCGAAGTGGACTGATTATTACAATCATCAAAGTGCGCAATACTGTTACGTCTTGCCAACGAGTATGTACTATTGGCAACCCCGTGACATGAAGGCCTTTGAGGAAACAGGTTTTGAAAAGACTCAATTCATCAGCTCTGAAGTTAATTATGCTTATTGGGAAGCTTTCTAGCTCAGTATAAGGCTCCAGTTGGAGCCTTATTTCATCTTTTTGCGATAGTGCCCTTTAATGGCGCCAATTTGATTTTCATTCATATCAGACAAATAGGTTTTGAGAATAAAGAAGCGATAGAGGATTTCTGCAGAGATGATTCTGGCCTTGGGAGTGTTGATATAAAGCAATAAAAGGGCGAGCCCAAACTCGGTGATGTCGTATTTAAGATTTTGGCGCTCTTTTCCTTTGGCTCCGCCAAAGTAGCTGTTTTCTATAAGGTTTTTATTCAGCTCAAATTTGAGCTGAATGCCTAACTCCTTTTCACATTTCTTAATGGCGCGTAACACATTTTTGTGTTCCATTTCAAATTTCTCAGCAATTTTTAAAGAGTCAGTCACGGGCCCAAAGGGTGTATCTCTTAACCAAACATCACCCATCACATGATTGTTAATGAGATCTTTCAAACGAGGTGGCTTGGTTTCAAAGGGAACATCTATTCGAAAGTTATCACTCATATTTTCTCCGTTGTTTTAAAATGGGGAAAATAGAACTGATTGAATTTTTCTTCTAGAGAGAGGCGCTAAAAGATTCAAATAAGTTCAACTGTGAAGCGTTGGTTTGATGGACGGGTCTAAAATTTTTTAATCATTCTGCACCATTTTTTACAATTCTAACTTCCTGTAATCTCGGTGGATATAAATTCAGCTCTCGAAAGAGGGGGACTTTTCCAGTAACGCTTTTTTCCCAAATTCACCAATCATCATTGTTACGCTTGTTTCAAGAAACAGGAGAAACAAGATGAAAAAAATTCTATTTACCATGCTATCACTAACGGCTTTGAATGCTTTTGCTGTCGAATCTTCTTATCGTTTAACAAGCAAAAATATACTGGAAGTCTCATCTGAGCCTGCCGAAGCATGTGCTAAACGTCCCAAGACAAGTCTTTATCAACAGGCCTTCCATACAACAGTCATAACTTTGAAATCTGGTGAGGTCCTGAATCTAAGAACAATTGTTGAGGAAGGAGATTTTTGTAAAGAAGTTATCAGACATGCCAATGATAAAGGTCGCGCTATCACAAATGCCCTTAATAGTATCGTGAATGAAGATATTACGGTTGTACCGATGAATGAAAATGTCATCTGCCAAAAAAATGTCGCCTATGTCTTGTATGATAGTGAAACCAAGATCGCTTCAAGTTTTCAAACCAAAGCAGTCGTAACGAAATGTCCAAGATAGAAAAATTTATACCTAAGGAGAATTTATGAAAAATGTTTTATTAGTTGGATTACTTGCCCTCTGTTCAGTTGCTTCTTATGCCAAAACGAATCCTCGCGGGCCAGGTATGTACTGTGCTCTGGATGCTGAAGCACAAGCGAAGATTCATGCCAAGGCCAATGGTGCCTCTCCATCAGATTTGAAAATGGCAGAAACTGTTTCACTGGATCCTGAACAAGGCATCGTGTTTAAAACAACCATCGGTGCACAAGAGTTTTATATTGTAGAAGTTGCTAAAGATGGTGTGTGTGTCACTGAATTTGTAAAAGAACTTTAAATAATAACGGAGACTAGGTTTATGAAAAAAGTCATTTTTATGCTCTTGGCCCTTACAACGATTTCTGCTCAAGCTGCAGCGGTTCTTACCTGCACGACACCAGGAGATGCCCTAAGTGAAGTGCGGCTCATCGAAAACGCTCGAGGTGAAGGTTCCCTCGTTATTTCGAAGATGGATCAGTCGGAAATGAAGTTAAAAATTGAAGGGAGTATGAGTAAGATTAAAAGTGGATCGGCCGGGACTTTTATTGCGGCCAAAGACCTTGATGCTTCCATTGGTGGAGAGATTCAGAATGCGGCGATGATCCAAATTCTTCCAGGTCAAACTACTGCCAATCTTGCTTTAAATGGTTCGATTTACGTCTTGAACTGCCAACGATAAATCTTTGAGAAAGACCAGTGGCCCTTTTAAGGTTCACTGGTCATATTACAGCTCCAGGAAACATTCTTAATCTTCATAATCCGCCTTAATTCACTATCCAAGTTGTTCTTTGAAATCTAAAATGAGATTTAAAAACTCTATCTAGATTTGAGGAATTTATGAGCAAAGAATTTAAGCCTTTTATTGCGGCCAGTGAAAAGATTAAAGAATTCAGCTTCGGTCCCATCCTTATGGGTGTCATCCTCGGGATTCTTTTTGGGGCCTCATCTCTTTATTTGGCCTTGAAAGTCGGCATGACTGTTTCGGCTTCGATTCCAGTTGCTGTTCTTTCGATCACTCTTTTTAAAGGTCTTTCAAATGCTTTCGGGTTTCGTCGGGCGACGATTCTTGAAAACAATATGGTGCAAACCACTGGCTCAGCAGGTGAGTCGATTGCCTTTGGTGTCGCCGTGACCATGCCGGCGCTTTTGATTCTTGGTTATGATTTAGACCTAGGTCGAATTATGACGGTTTCAGTGCTTGGTGGATTATTAGGTGTTTTGATGATGATTCCCCTTCGTCGCGCTTTGATTGTGAAAGAACACGGTAAGCTCATTTATCCTGAAGGAACGGCCTGTGCCGAGGTTCTCATCGTAGGCGAGAAAGGTGGATCTTCTGGGAAAATTGTTTTTGGTGGGTTCTTTCTAGGGCTCTTTTATAAATTTTTTAATGTGGGGATGAAACTCTGGAAAGATGTTCCTGAGAAAGTCTTCAGCTTTTTTAAAGGATCAGCGATTTCGGCCGAAGTCTCACCAGAACTTCTCGGCGTCGGGTATATTATTGGACTTCGTACAGCCGCGATCATGATGGGTGGTGGTGTACTTTCTAGTTTTGTTCTCATTCCAATGATTTCTCTTTTCGGTGGAAATTTAACGGAGCCATTATTTCCTGCAAAAATTCTGATCAAAGATATGGATATCCATGATATCTGGCGTAACTATGTTCTTTATATTGGCGCCGGGGCCGTTGCGGCCGGTGGGATCATTTCACTTTTTCAAAGTTTGCCGACGATCATCTCTGGAGCGAAATCAGGTATCGCTAGTATCCTCGGAAATGATAAATCGGAGCAGGCACAATCTCGTACGGAAAATGATCTGCCTTTTTCAGTGGTGATTATTGGAACACTTCTCATGGTGCTAGGTCTGTGGTTTGCTCCCGCTCTGCATATTGGGCTTTTCTCTGCGATTCTCATCATTCTTTTCGGATTTTTGTTTGTCACAGTCAGCTCTCGCCTCACAGGTGAAATTGGCTCCTCTTCAAATCCTATTTCAGGTATGACGGTAGCGACCCTTCTTCTGACTTGCTTAGTGTTTCTGGCGGTGGGATGGATCGGCCCTGAGCATCGAGTAGGAGCTTTAAGTATCGCCGCCGTGGTTTGTATTGCGGCTTCCAATGCTGGTACGACGTCGCAAGATTTAAAAACCGGTTATCTTCTTGGGGCCACTCCTAAATTTCAGCAGATCGGATTACTGATTGGCGCCCTGACGAGTGCTGTGGTGATTGGTTATTCACTGAAGCTCCTGAATGATGCTTCAACTGTGTATTCAAAAAAAGTTCCTGAATACATCGTTCAAGATATGAGTGTGTTAAAAGAAAAACAAACTGTCATGGGACCTGAGAAGGCGCATGATTCAAATGAATATTACGTCTATCAAGTGACTGAGCAATCTGAGGCTTCTGTCCTTTCAGTTTTAAATCCTGGCAAGTATCTTGTGAACGAGCAAGGGAAAGTGACGTATCTGGTGGATCCAGGCATCAATGGTTCACTGGATAAGCGTGATGATGGTACTAGTGTCACTAAGTATGAAGCACCTAAAGCTCGCCTCATGTCTCTTATTATCGATGGGATTCTGACTCAAAAGTTACCATGGGGGCTCGTGCTTCTAGGTGTGGCCTTGGCACTTGTGCTTGAGCTCTGTGGCATTTCTGCCCTACCATTTGCTGTGGGAGTTTATCTTCCGATCTCGGCTTCAACTCCGATATTTATCGGTGGTATTGTTCGCTATCTCGTGGATCGCAAACAAAAGCATCAGACTGAAGCAGAAGCGGAGACAGGAACGGGTGTGCTTTTTTCTTCCGGGCTTATTGCTGGGGGAGCGATTGCGGGTATTCTTCTGGCCTTAACTCAGATTATGAATGGAGTTTCTGAAAAACTAGATTTTTCAAAAATGATGGGATCATTGGGGGAGTCTGATTTGTTCAGTATCGGCATTTTTCTTGCCGCCGCCTTTGTCTTATTTTTCATTGGACGCAAGCCATCCACTTAATGAATAAACAAAAGAAGCCGGGGATTCTTAATGAATCCTCGGCTTTTTTTTTGCCGTCCTAGCTATGTAGCCTCTATTCAGCATGACTGAACTGATCAGAAGGCTTAAGATCATTTTCATGCAACCTTCTTTTAGCTTCGCTTAAGTTCGTTTAAGACTTCAGCTTTTAAGTGCTCATCTTCGCACCGAAGAGCAATATCTCTGAGACTGAGCATCCCCACCGGACGCTCTCCTCGGTCGACCACGAGGAGACGAGAAATTTGATTTTGCTCCATGAGCTTGACGGCTTCATCAATGTTCTGGTCTTGATACACAAAATAAATTTCTCTGCTCATGGCCAGTGACACTGGATCATCGGGTTTATGACCGCTGGCCACACAGGAAATGACGATGTCACGATCAGTGACAAAACCCACAGGGCGTTCATTTTTGTAGACAGGAACTCCACCGATGTCGTGTTTTTTCATAAGGGTTGCCACTCGACGAAGTGAATCTCCAATCTGGGCCATGGTCACACCTTCGTGCATGATCTCTGAAACTTGCATATCAACCTCCGGTTCATCCTGTTGAGATACTGGCACTCATGGAGGTGATTTGAAATTTAAATTTTCTCCAGATTCAACGAGGCGTGCGCCACTCGTTTCGCTGGGGATTTTTGCCGCGAGCTCTTCCATCAAATACCCCAGCGCATAGGGGACAGAGTAATTACGTTGGTCGGAATACGTTCGCTCGTGATCGAAACCAATTTTGTGTAACCATTCGTGAAAAAGATTGTCTGCAACTTGTTCCGGTGAGTAGGCCTCGAAGTATTTTTTATTCACCCAGATGCGCTTAGTATCAGGGTAGGTATAACCGATTGTGGTGTTGCTTTGGTGATAAAGCTCAACCTCCACCTCAAATTTGCCATGAAGTATTTTGTGATAAATATCGGCATTACTGAGCCCCTGATTATCCACAAACGTTCTCTGCCCTTGATAGGAATGCGCTAGCACCCGTGCTTTAAACTCCTCTGACTCAATGACATTTTTGATAAGGCGAAGGGCCTTGAGGGCTTTGTCTTCATGGGTCTTCTGGAAATTGATAAAACGCCATTGTTTTTCAAAATTCGCCTGAGCGCTCAGGGATAAAAAACAGCCTAAGAAGAAGTAAGAGACACTCTTTCTCATGATCACCATCCTGGTTTTTTATTTGAACATCCTGTTCAATCCCCGAATGATTTCACAACTTTTCGCCCAAGCCAATCTCTGCTTTCAAGATTAAATCCGAGCAAAATTTTTTACGCTGGCATCAGTTCTTCTTCCTCACTCAATGGTGGTGGTAAAGTTGAGTGGGGGGCCCTGCGGGCCAGTGTGAATATTATAAGTCCGAGGAGTAATGGCCATTGGATGAGTTTCATAAGGCCTCCTGATTCCAAGTGAGGCAAGCGGCCTGCCAATCCTCGTCTAAGCTTTGTTTTACTCGGGAATGGTTAGTAGTCTTTACCTGATCCCTAGGATTAGGGGGCCGTCCATGATATACCCTCCCTATATTTTAACCGGGATAATTTTATGGCCTTTGAATCTTCATACAATAAAGATCTTGCGCGCAAACTTGCTCGTGCTCAAAACCCCGAGCAATTTTTGGATGAAGAGCTCACCAAGCTTCGCTCGCGCGCCTTAGAACTGAATCAGGCCCGGGAGCATATGTCTAAAGGGTACGAGATGGTGCTGGAAGGTCTCAAGAAGGCTTTTCCTAGTCTCGATATGAATGATAAAAATTTGCACGGCACACCTAACCGCATGGCCCGCGCTTTAATTGAAGTTTGCTCTGGTCTTGGAACCGATGAGAAAGAAATTTTTTCCACCACCTTTCCGGCCGAAAAATATGACGATGTGATTATCCTTAAGGATATTGATTATAACTCTCTTTGCTCTCACCACTTTTTTCCTTTTACTGGAAAGGCCCACGTGGGTTATTTGCCTGACACCTCAAAAGGGGAGCAGTCACGGGTGGTAGGACTTTCTAAGTTGGCCCATATCGTGGATTGCCATGCTCGTCGTCCTCAGCTGCAGGAGCGCATGTGCCACAACATCATGGAATCCATTAAAAATGAATTGCAACCGGCCGGTGTGATGGTGGTGATTGAAGGCAGCCATGGCTGCTTAAGCTGTCGTAGTGCTCGCAAGGCAGGGGCTTCAATGATCACCTCGGCCCTAGACGGAAAGTTCCGGGATGACAAAAAACTTCGCGTTGAGTTTTTAAGCCTGATTGCGATGAGAAAATAATCTCGTCTTTTTAGTCACTTACCGGGCAAAAAACACCCACCTTGAAAAATACGGAAAAGTTACGTAAGATCAGGGAATGAGTGCTGAATCCTCTTACCAAATTACTGGCTTCCAATCCCCATGCTCCGAGTACCATGAGAAGATTCTTTCGCTGGATGAGCGCTATAAGCTTTCAGCACCGAGTATCTTTATTGTGGAGGTGAGTGGTCATTCACCAAAGCTGGGCATGCGCTCCGGAGACAAGCTCATCATTGATCGCTCACTTACACCACGCTTGGGAGATATCGTCTTGCTGGTGGTGAATAATGATTTTAAGCTCAGCACGTTTTCTTCAGAACTCATCCAGAATAAAGATCCTGAGACCGAAGACTTTGTGTGGGGAGTGGTCATCACTCTTTTGCGAGAATTCAAATGAGATACTTTGGTCTTGTGGACTGCAATTCTTTTTATTGCTCCTGTGAGAGAGTCTTCAGGCCTGAGCTCCGTGGACGTCCCGTGATTGTGCTCTCAAACAATGATGGGTGTGCCATTGCGTTCACGAAAGAAGCGAAAGCCGTTGGGTTTGGTCTCATGTGTGAGCCTTACTTTCAGCTTAAAGATAAAATAAAAAAATATAACGTAGCCGTTTTTTCATCTAACTACACCCTCTACGATAACATGTCCCGTAGAGTGATGACGATTCTGCGAAACTTTACTCCACGGCTTGAGATTTATTCGGTGGACGAAGCCTTCATGGAGTTTGATGGTTTTGATGACTGGGATCTTGATCAACATGGGCGCAAGGTGCGCGCCGAGGTTTTGCGTCTCACAGGACTTCCCGTTGGTGTCGGTATTTCCACGACTAAGGTGCTCTCCAAGATTGCCAACAAAATGGCCAAGAAAACGACGGGTGTGTGCGTGTTGAAAGAGGAGAGTGAAATTGATCGAGTGCTAAAATCTTTTCCCGTGCAGGATATTTGGGGCATCGGCAGGGCCAGTGCTCATAAGCTGGGAATGCTAGGAATTAAAACTGCCTATGAATTTAAAATGTATCGAGATGAAAAACTGATTCAGCGTTTACTCACGAAGGTTGGCCGAGAAATCCAAGAAGAGCTCAGAGGAGTAAGTTGCCTTTCAGTGGAAGCTCCGGAAGATAAAAAAAATACGGGTGCCTCACGTAGTTTCGGCACTAGTGTTTATACCAAAAGGGAGCTGCAAGAAGCCTTGGCCGAATTCTGCAGTCTTGCCGCTGAAAAACTCCGCAGGCAAAAAAGTGTCTGCTACAGTTTGAGTGCTTTTATTCAGACCAACCCTTTTAAAGAAGGGGCTCCCCAGTATTACAATTCGGGGAGCCTCACCTTCGCTTCTGGAACGGCCGATACCCTAAGACTTATTAAAGGCGCCCATCAAATTCTCGATGAAATTTATCGAGCAGGTTTTGAATATAAAAAAGCCGGTGTGCTGTTAAATCACCTGGTCCCTCAGAGTGAAAATCAATTAGATCTTTTTGATGAACTTGGTGATGACCGGGAAAAGCTTAATCAGGTG
>CANFNX010000070.1 GCA_947448495.1 Bacteriovoracaceae bacterium
ATCAAGTATTATCCACTACTATCTGGCTCACTGTCTGATAAATCTCAAGAGCTATATGATCAGGCAGTTGAATTTTTCAAACAAGACCATCTTGAAGAGGCAGAGAAAACTTTTCGTCTTTGTCTTAAGCTAGACCCCACTTTTCCTGACGCTTACGAAAGTCTAGGTGTTATGCTGGGTAGAGAGGGAAAATATTCTGAGGCGATTGAACTCATGGATGAATTAACCAAAGTCGATCCCAAAAGCGTTCTTGCTCATACTAATAAATCTCTCTATTTAATGAGACTAGGAAAAATTCAAGAAGCCGAGGAAGAAAAGAGCCTCGCAACATTAAAATCATTCCAGAAGTTTGGTGAAGAAGCAAAATTACAAACTCTGAAGGATGAGCAAAAAAAACGTCAAGAAGCTGAGTGGGCTCAGCGAGAGTCGATGTTTCGACAGGTTTTAGAAATTGATCCTGATGATACATTGGCAAACTATGGAGTTGGCTCAATCGCTGTCGAAAAAAAACTATGGGCAGAGGCAATTCTTTATCTGGAAAAAGTGATCGAGAAAGATCCTAAGTATTCCGTTGCTTATCTGGCGTTAGGAAAGGCTTATCTTGGCACTCAAAACAAGGAAAAAGCCCGCTCTATTTGGATGACAGGAATAGATATTGCTGCCAAAAATGGAGAGTTCATGCCAGCGAATTCGATGCAAACTGAACTCTCGGCATTAGGTTAATGGATATTTTTTTCGACTTTTTTCCAAAGTCTTTTTAAGCTGATTGAGTTCTGTTTTATGTGTTTTGAGAAGAGGTTCCCATTTTGTAATTTTCGATTTGAAACTTAGAAGTGTTTTGTTTTGTTCTTGAATTAACTTCCAACCTTTCGCTGAAATCAGTCCTTGTTTATGCGCCCATTTCAAATCATGGTAGGAGTAAGTAAGCATCCAATACTCTTCAATCGCTCTCCAGATAATTTTTTCTTTCTCATCTTTGTTAAAAACGTACCATGAGGAATCAAAATCCTTGGCCATTGCAATATCTGAGAAAAGATTAAAGGCCCAAAAGAATGTAAGGTAAGCATGAAAAATTCCACGCAAAGGTCTCAAGGTTCTTCTCCATGGACTATAATAGATGCAGTCGATGGGCTCTTGAATCAGATCTTCCAAGTTTAAATAATAATTGAGGTGGTGATGACCATTCTCGTGAGTCAGATCGTCCAAAAGATCCACAAAATCCCTGTCATACATATTAATCATGGAGGTTCCGGGGAGCTCCTGATGAGAATAGCTTACGAATTCTTGCTGTTTAATTGGAATAATGACTTCTGTAAAAGCCGAAAATCTTTTCCATGATTCAGGCGAAAAGTGTTTTATCACTCGGGTGGCGACTTCAATGCGCGTAGAAAAAACTTTCATCTCCTCTAAAGTCGATGTCATCAGCTGTAATTCTTTACCGTTTAAATGAAGAGTTGTTTCTAAAAGCCTAGATATTTTGCCACGCTTTTTAACATCGCCTAACGAAGACTGGATTCGATAGTTCGTCGTGAGTGCAGGCGTTCTTAGAAGGTGAATATTTCCTAAGGCAAATAAGTGTTGATCAAAAATATTGGCCGTGTGGAGTGAGGCTTCTCGCAGTGGCTTTCTTTTATTGAGTTGCTTGAGAAAAATATCAGCAAATTCGCTCTTGTTCCAAGTTTCAAAAATTAAATCATCCTCCTCACTAAATTCTTCATCCCTTGATTCATTGTGATTTTGTGAGAGAAAAAAAAGTAAAGTTTCAAGTTGCTCGAGGAAGTACCAGCGGTATGGTGTAAATTCAGCGAATTCAAATTGGTGCTCTAGATACCATTGTGTGGTTTGCGATTTCGGAAATTTTTTTAACTGCTTGATGATTCGAGAAAAACGAGTTTTGTAACTTCTCTTAAGTCTTGTTTTTAGGAGTGAATAAGATTTTTGGGAAAATTCCATAAAAGTGGCTGGGAAGGAGAGATTCGAACTCTCGACCAACAGATTAACAGTCTGCTGCGCTAACCAACTGCGCCACTTCCCAACTCATAGTCAAAAGGTTTGTAATTTATAAACCCCCCTTTTTTATTTGTCCAGACATCTTTTTAAAGCTTTAGGCGTTAAAAAAACTGAATAAAAGACTCAAGTTTTTGCACTTCTTGACCGATATAGTCAGAGAAGTGGGGTATTGTGGCTAAATCTTATGTCTTAAAGGCACTTAGGCTCTTAAGCCTCGATGAGGTGGTGAAGTTGGCCAAGGCCATCACGGTAAAACCATCCCTCATGAAAAAAGCTGCGGGTCAGGAGCTTATTTCTTGGAGCGATGCCGCAGAGGAATTTGTCCCCATCCCTGAACCTGAAGTTAAAGTGCCGGAGAACGTTCTCCCTTTTAATAAAATTCAGCGCAAGCCCTCAGCACCTGATTCAAGTCCAGCAGAGGCCAGAAGCGAATCACCGCCTGCTGAGGATGGTGATATGGCCCATTTCGTTTCTACGGACTTTATCCTTTGGCAGCGTGAACTCTCTCGTGATCCGAGCAATGGTATCCAAACAAAAGAGGCCATGAAGGGATACGCCAAAGCGACTGAAATGTATGTCGTGAAAACCCCAGCATCAGATGGTAAGGACAAAATTCGGTTTGCCTCAACTCAGGGTGTGTTGGTTAACAAAAAACAAGCTTAACTGAAAGGTATGGCCGTTACTACTTGAGGGGTGGCAACCTTAAGCTCATCAATAACATTTTGTGGAATAAAAATGTCTCCATTTTCTTTCACACATAATGATGTTCTTACGGCAATAAAATCATAATCCTGATGTTTAAAAGTCAGTAAGACCTCTTGGGCTGCGCTAGGTTCATACATATTTGAACCAATCAAATTTCCAGTTATTTTATTTTTTATAAGAAAGACTTCTTTCAAAGGGCAGCGGTAATGAGGCCCCCCATCAAAGGGATCCACTTCAAAGGTGTATTTAAATCCGATGCTTTCTAGCATTCTTTTAACAGGTTCTGTTTCTTTGCCAACCTTGCCGATAGATTCCCTGGCCTCCATAGGCAGAAGAGTTTGATAGATGTTTTCTGAGGGGAATAAACTCAGAATGAATTCTTTATTATTTCGGCTCAGAATATCAGCTTCATGGTAATTCATATTGAGAAATCTTCTACCAACAGCTTCCCAAAGAGGAGAATTTCCGGACTTATCAAGGGGTGGCATAAGTTCAGAGTGAATCATCGGTTTGAAACGATCCGGATTATTGCCCATATACAAGAACCGGACAAACGAAAGTTGTTTTCCTAATTTATCGTTATGCCCTCGATACTCAGGATCTAAAATGAGACCACCAATTTCAGTTGGGCCATTTGTATCAAGCCCAAGTTTAAGTGTGCCATGGACAAAGCCTGTGTTTATCGTTTGAGAAAATTTAGATTCTTGGCCAACAGTCAGAAAGAAGTGAGGTTCATGATCTGTTCCATGCTGGGCATGAATCATTGAGACACCTAAAACTTCGCCTGAATGATGATCCTCAAGCACGAAAATATAATAATTTTCCCAAAGTTTTTTGCTTGGGTTATGAAAACTTTTAATTGAGCTTTCGATCTTTGAACTGATGATGTCCTCATCCGGTGGCAGATTAATGAAAGTCATGATCTGACTAAGTCTATAGAGATCTTTCTGGTCATTTGGTTGAACCGATCTGAGAATGAACATTTATGGCTCCTGTGCCAAGACGTTTTCCAATTTGACTAATCCCGATAAAGGAAAATCCCACGGGAGTGTGAGCTTAAAAGCATTATTTTCTTCATTACCATAAAATCCGTGATCTTTAATCCATAGAATTGTTTTACTCAGAGGGTAATATCCCGGGCAGTCCTCGCTCATTAATAAGTTTCGTTGAGAGAAAATGGAATGGAGTCTAAGATGAAATCGAGTCCATTTTCCAGCAGGTCCCCACAGCTCGGGACTTAATGCATAGTCCAACCACACTGACATTAAATAATCCTGCAAATTTGGAAGTTGAGCTGAGAAATTTAAAAATGGGGTGGATTGGATCAAAATACTACCTAGCTGCTGAAAATCAATGAGAGCTTGGGTAGGAGAGTTCACTAAAAATCGATAGAGATCTTTCGGATAGCCTTCATAAACTACCAAATCTGGGTAATTTGCCTGGGCTTCTTGCCTAGTTCTAAAGGTTTGGAAATACCATCCATAAGAATTATTTTTGAAACGTAGTTGGGAAGAATCGAAATTGTAGAGTTGAATTGTTCGGATGAGTGCAGGATGGTCCAGGGAAAACAATGACTCTTTGCCACCCAAATTATACGTGGAAATCTTTTCGTTCGATTGGCGCAAAAGCTCTTGGGAATACTGGTCTAAGTCGTGCCCAGAATTTAATTCTTTTGTCCTTAGTGTCATTCGCTCGTTGTCCTTGATTAATATTGTGGCGCTGGGGGATAATAAGCCACGTCTCGGAGGATACTACTATAGAAAACGCCTTGAAAACCTTTCAGGAACATTATCTGCATAAGGACTTCAATGAAGCCCTAAAAGTTCTTGAAAACAATAAATCGGGTATTGATCCCATTACCTGGCATTACAATATGGCGACCCTAAGCGCTGAGATGAATCAGTGGGCAGAGGCGCGCTTTCATATTTTGTTAGCCGAAAAATTAGGAATGAGATCTGCTTTTTTAGACCAAAATAAAAAGCTAATTGAAACCAAATTGGATGTGCAGCGACTTGAAAGTCCTCTCACAGCTACTGATTATTTCATTAAAGTCGGACTCATTGGTGCGCAGGGACCATTAATGACACTGGCCCTTATCAGCTTAATTTTTTGCTTAATCTGGATAAGAAAAGCAAAAAAAATTTCATCGGCGTTAGTCAGTGTGGGATTAGTGTTATTGCCTCTCTTATTAAGTTGGTGGATTTCGTCTTGGCCATTTAAAATGGTGATGCAAAAAAAAGCTATTTACGATGGTCCTTCGACAATCTTTACCACAAATTCAGAAATCCCTTCAGGTGTTGTTTTGATCACCTCTAAAAAAGGGATTTGGGAAAAAATCATTTATCCTTCACGATTCGAAGGTTGGATAAAGTCTGATGGATTAAAACGTTTGGAGACAAAATGAGTTACGAAAGAGACATCATGAATAAAGGCCAAAACAGCGAGAATCTAACTGATCGGCTGGATGTTCCTCTCCTAAAATATCTCTGGGAAGCAAGCCCTCTGTATTTCGGAAAAAAGGACAACTACCATGAGTTCTTTAAAAAAATTTCTGTTTTGAGTTCCTTTTCAGATAACGAGATTAGGTTGTTTACAAAATTTCTACATCGAAGAGAGTTTATAGCTGATGAGGTTATATTCCGCCAAGGCGACTCCGGGTATGGTTTTTATTTTATCTTTGAGGGAGCTGTTGATATTTATGCCAATCACCTGAATTCAAATCCAGATGACCGCGGGGATTTCGTCATTCGTTTGGATCGTCGTCAGTATTTTGGTGAAATGGGACTCTTAGAAGATTTTAATCGTAGGAGTGCGACTGTTGTAGCCAGTGAGCACACGGTACTTTTAGGCATTTTTAAACCAGACCTTGAAAAAATGTTAGAGCACTATCCTGTGTTAGGAGCGAAGTTTTTAAGAGAAACTGCTCTTATAATGGCGAATCGAATGGGTCAATTAACTCGAGAAATCATGTCTCTTAAAAGAAAACTGAAAGAAGTGGAGCAGCGGATCTAGTCATGCAACGTAATTTAAAAATTAAACTTTTTCTTTTTTTCTTTCAACTTCTAACGGCAATCGTCTTTGCCTTTTTATTTCCTCGTCTGACACTTCCTTTTGGTTTTGCTTATATCATTTATCTTATGACAAAGCCTCTGACTGTGCTTCTCACCACGGGCTCAAAAAAACAGCGTTTTTTATTTTTTCTTTTACTTTTTGCGGGAGTTATTTTTTCTCTACTACCGATTTTTGCAGCCTTTTATAATCTTGATACTGATTTCAGTAAATTTACTGACCAGTTACCTGAAATTGAAAAACAACTTCAGGATAAGTATTTTGTTTTCAAAGTTTATGTATTCGAAAAGTTTGGATATCGCTTAAACGCTGACCCTGTTAGTTTTGTTGTGAAAAAACTTGAATCCAGTGGAATCTTATTGTTGGCGAAGATCCCAAATTATTTATCCACATTTTTTGAGTGGATTTTATTAGTTCCTATGTTTCTTTATTTCTTTTTCTTTCAAAGCCAAAATTTTGGGTCGCGCTTCTTACGTTCAATTCCTAATTCAATTTTTGAAAAAACCTATGTGTTATTTTCTCAGTTCAACACTAAATTTGGTGAATATATTATTGCCAAATTTATTGAAGCAACGATTCTGGGAACCCTGGTGACACTTGGACTTTTAATCATAGGTTTTCCTTATGCATTTGTTCTCGGTTTCATCGCAGGCGTGACAAATATTTTGCCTTATATCGGACCCATTATTGGTTTTGTTCCTGCTTTGCTCGTTGGCCTAATGTCAAATGATCCAAATGTATCTATGTTTGCCATGGGATTAATCTATCTAATTTCCAATCTCATCGATATGGTTCTCGTTTTCCCACTACTCGTTTCAAAAGTAGTAAATTTAAATCCTATTATCGTAGTCGTAAGTGTGATTGTAGGTGGCCAATTAGGTGGCGTTGTGGGCATGATTGTTATTATACCTTTCATCGCCTTTTTTAAGCTTTTGTTTCAAGAAATTTATAAAGACCTATCCGTTCAACTTTAAAGGTTCTCATGAAGTATTTGATTCTATTTTTTTTCATTCTTTCTTGTTCATCAGATAAACCAAAAGGGAGAACAGAGGCTGAAGTCTTATTTAAAGAAGCTCAGGAGTTAGTGGAATCTGAGCGCTATATTCTTGCCACTGAGAAATTAAATTCGATAAAAACTCAGCATCCTTACTCCTTTTATGCTACCCCTGCCGAATTACTTCAAGCAGATGTTTTATATCTGCAAGAAAGTTATGTTGAAGCAGCAGCTGCTTATCTTCTGTTCAGAGACTTCCACCCGAAACACGAAAAGATAGCCTATGTGATTTATAGAATTGCCGAATCTTTTTATAAACAAATTCCAGATACAATTGACCGTGATTTGGAACCAGCGCTCGAGGCTGTAAAATATTATGATGAAGTGGTTCAAAAATACCCTGATTCCAGTTATAGAATCGATGCTGAAGGAAGAATCGCTAATGCCAAAAAGATGCTTCGTCAGAAAGATCTTTATATAGCTGATTTTTATTTTAAAACTGAGCTGTACTCCCCAGCACGTTATTGGTATTTGGATATTTTAGAGAATCATCAAGATGAGGAAACAAGAAAACATGCCATGTTCCGGACAATTAAGGCGTCTTTGGAGTTAAAAGAGGGGCAAACCTGTCTTGATTACATAGAAAAGTTTTACCAACTTGTTGATAAAGACTCTCAGAAAGAAATAAAATCAATTAAGAAAAAATGTAAAAAGGCTCTTTAGCGGAGGTACGCTTTGGAATACGTCAAATTAAACGATTTGCTAAAAAAAGCTAAAGAGGCTTTCCAGCGGAACGATCTTAAAACGGCCAGTTTATTACTAAACGAAGTTATTGATCAAAACCCTAATTCCACTGAGGCATTTTTTTATCTTGCGAATGTGTTTCATATCCGCGGTGAGCTTGGAAAGGCAGTTAAAGCTTTTCAAAGAGTTTTGGAGCTTGACCCTCACCATACTGACGCCGCTATTTCTTTATCGGTCATTTATAATGATATTGGTAAATATGAGGAAGCTAAGGCGATCTTTGATAAGGCCAACAACCAAGTCAAAAATACTCAGACTCAAGGTGTTTCTGATCCCCATTTGAATAAAAAATTCTCACTTAAGCATTATGAAATTGCTGAAATGTATGCGTCATATAGTCGCTATGACGAGGCTTTGTTTGAATACAACAAAGCTGCTGCACTAGATTCTGACAACCTTGAAATTCGCATCAAGATTGCCAAAAACTACACCAAGAAAGGCTTTACCTCAAAGGCGTTCGAGGAGCTGAAGAGATTGAAAAATGAGCATCCTGGCTATATGCCGGCTCGTATCGCCCTTGGACTACTTTATTACGGAAATGGAAATATCATTGAAGCTCAAGCCGAATGGCAGAATGTTTTGGGCCGTGATCCTTCACATGCTGAGGCATCGATGTATATGACACTTTCTCGAAGTGCCACTGAAACGACTATTTCAATTTAAGATTTTTAAAACGTGCCAAAATAAAAAAGCCCTCTAAAGAGGGCTTTTTTATTTTTGTATGCAGTAATTTTTTATTGAGCTTCTAGATTACGAGTCACTGTTTTATTTGTCTTTAAGTCACCAACTTCAAGAGTGATACTTGGTTCGTAGTTAGTTCTTTTTGCATCGTCAGAAGAAAAGTTAACGATGTAAGTCTTAAGCTCTTTATACATCTCATGCTTAACAGAAAGTTTTGAATCCTGAAGCACAATCTGCTTACCAATTTTTTTAGAAGAATTGATAACGATAGGAGCTTTGAGGTTAGCAGACATCTCAGTTACATTAGCTGGTATAGTGAGGATGCTGTAAAGCTTAGCTGTCTGAAGAGTTTCAAGCTCAAGGCCGTTCAAATCAGCAGGTAAAAGCTTGGCTATGTAATCTGGCTTAAAGATTTTTGGCTCGATTATTGGGAAGGCAACTTTCTCATCTTCAGTCGATTGGAGCCAAAGAATAAGAGTACTGTCACCTGGATCAACAACAAAGTACTTTTTCAGATTCTCAAAACCGAAGAGACCCTCAGCAAATGTGATGAGATCAGATGGGTTGAGTTCAAGTTCCCCAAATCTGGTGGTTTTGACTTTCACGGATATCCTCCAAAATAAAATGGTAAGGTATTCTTACCATAGCACTTTGATGGTACCAGTCAATAGATTAAATGATCAAGGAGGAAATTATTTCTTCTTGAGCTCTTCGCCGAGGCGCGCAATATCGCTCATGCTAGCTTGAACAGCTTCAGTGTTTTGATCTTGGATCGCTTGGTATACTTCCTCGCGATGGATTTTCGTTTCTTTTGGGGCTTTGATGCCCAAGCGGACTTGCTTGCCTTTAATTTGAACAACAACAATTTTTATGTTGTCATCGATGGCAATGCTTTCTCCTAGCTTCCGTGTCAGAACTAGCATGGTTGATCCTTGTCTATCGTGTCAAGAATTAGTCTTCACTCAATAAAGTTTCTGTTGCGCAGGTTTATTATACTTTATGAGGCAAATCAAGAAAATTTGAGAAAAAAATTAAGATTTTGTAAGAATTTCCTATTTAAGGAAATCCATCAGGCTCACATTCATAAGATTTGAGCTCGCTTGGTAGGTTGCTTTTAGCACGGCTTGCTCCTTCTGGAGGTTGGCCATGAGGTCGGCCACATCGGCATCTTCAATTTTGCTCTTGTGAGCATCGTTTAACAGTTTTGTCTTCTCAATGTTTGATTCGGCGTTGGTTACGGTGTTAGCGACAGAGCCAATTTGGGTGCGGAAAGTGATGATTCTCTCTATGCTTTGATCTAGTCTTTCCAGGAGGCCTTGAATGATTTGTGGGTTATCAGTTAGGAGTGCGTTCTCAAGAGCGCGCATTTCATCAAAAATGCTCACAGGGACTTCGCCTTCACCTGTATCAGAGGCAGGTAAGCGGGGAAGACCTTTAATTTCTATGTCCAGATCCATCGCTTTGATTTCTAAATCTTGTTTTTCAGCTTTCTTTTTGTTGGTGGAGCTAAAAAATAATTCAGATCCATTAATGTTCACCGGAACGAAGACATCTTTGTTTACTTCAATATTAATTTTGCCTTGATCACCTTGGTATTTGCCATCTTGATCAAAAGGACGTGTAAGAATCTTTTGACCTGCAAATAAATAACGATTCCCCATTCTTTTATTGGCAATACCTAAAATCTGTTGCCGCATTTGATGAATTTCTTTAGAAACCCCGAGGCGTATTTCCGGACTATAGATAGATGAGGCTTGGCCTACGGCCAATTCTTTTGCTTTAACTAAAATATCTGTCATCTCTTCAAGAATGTTCTCAGTATAGGAGAGTTGTGTTTGAGCAAAATTTAAATTTCTTAGATACTGTTCAGCATCCACGTTCTGCGAACGAAGCGCCATCACCTCTACGTTCCCCACAGGATCGTCAGAAGGTTTGGCTACGCGCTTAAGAGTAGAGCCTTTTATTTGCAAGTCCTCAACTTTGCCTTTGGTCTTACCAACGGCGTAGTTAATGGAATTGATCGAAGAATTTTCTGAAACCCTACTCATAATTTAATCTCATGGTAGTAATCCTATTACGGCTTTAAACATTTCATCCGAAGCTCGAATCACTTTAGCTGAAGCCTCGTAGGCATTCTGATAGCGAACCATGTTAGCTGCTTCCTCATCGAGAGAGACGCCTGCTAATCGTTCTTTGAATGATTTTGCTTGGGCCAATATCCCGGCAGACTGTTCACCATCAATTTTTGATTTACCGGCCTGTAGTCCAATACTACCGACAGACTTTAGATATTGTTCTTCAAAAGTGGTTGTTCCACCACCCAAAACTTTTTCATGTTGAAGCTTTGAAATCGCAATGGCAACACGGTTGTCACCAGGTTTATTAGCCTCTAAGGCGGTCGCAATGTTGTTAGCGTCTTCTTTGATCTCGTCTGAAAGATCGATATATTCAGCTGCACGTTTTAAATCGAGTGGTTCTTTGAAAAAATTAATCCCAGTCACCTGTTTGCTTGCAGCATTGGGTACGGGATTTCCCTGGGAATCTGTTGGAACTTGATGGTTGGCAAATCCGCGTCTGTGAATGGCATTGGTCGCTAGGACAAGTCCGTAGGCCAAATCATCGAGTTGCTTTTCAAGTGTATTAAGCTCTTCGTTACGTGTTTTTACGGCTGCACCCAGGACACCATTTTTTAATTTATCAGTAAAAGGAATACCAGGTCTGCTAGCGAAGAAAATCTCAGCGTTTCCTTTGTCTACAGATGAGGAACCTTCCTGAACAGAGGCTCCAACTGCCAACTCTTGTGCTAGGCCACCTGCAACGATTGAGCCTACGCCCTCAATACTGACGACGAACTGGCCCTCGCTATCGGAGTAGGACTGAATTGGAAAGAACTCGGCAAGAGTTCGTAAAGCACGATCACGCTGATCTCTAAGATCATTGGCCATACCATCAGAAACTTCTTGGATATTGATTTCTTTATTGAGTTTGGCAATAGTTTTGGTTAAGCCATTGACCTCTTCCACTGCAAGGTTAACTTTGCGATTAACACCTGCACGTACTTGATCTAGATTTTCTTGGATGCGATGAAAATCAGCGACAACAATTTTAGCGTTCTCTCTAACGACATTACGGATTGTTTCATTTTCAGGTTGATTAGAGAGTTCTCTCATAGAATTGAAAAAGCGATTCAGAATTTTGTTCATTCCTTCCGAGTTGATTTCGTTGAAGATTTCTTCAACTTGACCAAGTTGGGTAATTCGTTCTTCGTTGAATTTATGACCAGTAATGGAATTATTAAGCTTCTTTTCAACTAATTCATCATGAGAACGTCTTATACTTTGTACCTCGACCCCACGACCGATGACGTATCCACCTTCACCCACAGGTATCGCTGTTTCCGTGCGAACTTCCTGACGAGAGAAACCATCAGTGTTTGCGTTGGCTATGTTGTGGGAAGTCGTCGACATCGACTGCTTAGCAGTAAATAATCCAGACTTGCCGATATTTAATAAATCGCCAGACAATCCTAGTCCTTTAGCGTTTTATCGCCCTAAAGCGCGTGTCATCCCGTCAGCGCCGTATGTTGTATATGTTTTCTTTCCAGCAAATCCTTGTTTAATTTCACGAAGAGATTGCATGGCCTTATTTAAAAACATTTGGTTCTTTTTATTTTGTTCTTGAATCTTTTGAATAATATCTACCAAAAGTGCATTCAAGTTCTTAAGTGCAGGAATTCCCGCTTTCGATTCAATTTCACTAAAGCATGTGAGTAGATCACCAGCTCGTATAATCTCATTAGAAAATATTTTTAGGCCATTTAATCTTTGAATTAACTCTGATCTTTCAGCTTCAAGCTGACCTATTTGAAGGATAATTTGCTCTTTCACAGGCAACATCTCTTCTAGTTTATCCATATCACTTGAAAGTAGCGTCAGGTACTCTTCGCATGTAAGGTCATAGAGCTCTTTGTGGAGTTGGCAAAACCCTTCCCAGACGTTTATGGCGTCTTGGTAATAAAGTTTTTTCTCATCCAAGTGCGAGTTCATTATGTGCACTCCTAAAATTCAGAAGTAAGAATTTTATCAGCTAAGCCATCGTAATCTACTTCATAAGTACCGGCAGCAATCTGAGCTTTCAAGCGAGCTATTTTTTCTGAATTATCAGTCTCAGGAGCGCTCATGGCAGCTTTTTTAATACGAGCGAATTCTTTTACACCATCACCGATGTTGACTTGTGCATCAGTGGATGTTCTATCCATTATTTCTGAAGTTCTTTCAGCTGAATTGCGGTTGGTGCCATTAACTTGGCTTCCACCTTTGGCTGATTCAGTTTGAGCAGAACGGCTTTTTGGGAAAAACGCCGAACGTGTGTCAATGCTACTCATGTGTATTCTCCTTCATGGAAACGGTCGTCACTACTTGACTTGGTTCCGTGGCTGGCACTTTCTTTAAATAGTGTTTCATATTCGCTGGCACAATCTGATCTAGGATAACTTTTTTGACTCCTAAACCACTATCTGATTTTGCCATAAGCTGGGCCCTTTCGTAATCCAGCAAAGAATTATAGTACTCCATCGCAGAAGAATCTTGATTCTCCTTGGGGATGGCTTTTCTCATTTCTGCTAGCATGTGCGAGGTGAAATTCGCTTCCATGCCTTCAGCAATGTCCTCAAAAGGTTTCACAGGATTGGTAGGCTTGCTATGAGCGGGGAGAGCTTTAAAATCTGAGGTGACTTTCACTCGAACCATCCTGGTTTTTTTTGGACCCCATCATCCTGATGAGATTCTATTTAAATTGTAGCATTTTTCAGAGGGGGGGTGTTAGTAAAAAACACCCCTAGGTAAATTTGACCTGTAGACTAGATAAGTTCGATTTCGGCGAGCAGGGAGCCGTTTTGTTTCAGCGCTTGGAAAATGGAAATGAGATCTTCTGGCGATGTCCCTAAAGCATTGAGAGCCTTAACTAAGTCATTGATAGTAGTGGATTGTTCAATGGCCACAATAGATCTTTTTCCGGATCCTTCTTCTCCACCTTTGACTTCAAGGACCATGTCGCGATGGCTGACTGCAGCTTTTTTAAGAACGATATCGCCACCGGCCACAAGCGTGCCTGTGCGTTCATTGATAACAATTTTAGCAGAAACATCGGCAATAACTTTATAGTTTTCAATATTAGCAATTAACTCAACTACTTTTCTCTCATAGTAGGTTGGAATAATGACATCAATTGTTGTGGCATCTGCAGCAGTAGCATATTTGCCACCGAGTTCTTGATTGATTGTTCTTTCAACTCTCGCGGCTGTTGTGAAGTCAGGATTGTTAAGTGCCATACGTACAGCTTTTTTATCATTGAACGAGAGTTCAAGTTCTTTTTCGATAATTCCACCGTCAGGGATGCGTCCAGTGGTTGCTAGTTTTTTTCCCTTATCAAGTCCACCAATTGATATCGCTCCATTGGCAACGGCATAAATTTGACCATCGCCACCTTTAAGAGGCGTGACGAGGAGAGTTCCACCGGCCAGTGAAGATGCATCTCCGATGGAAGAAATAGTGACATCCATTTTCTGACCGACACGGCCGAAAGCTGGAAGTTTTGCTGTCACAATTACTGCAGCGACATTTTTTGATGTGACTTCTTTTTGAGGATTTAAACCCAGAGTCTGAAACATTTTTTTTAGAGAGGTATTTGTGATTTCACCGCCACCATCACCAGTTCCATTAAGACCTATGACAAGTCCATAACCAACGAGTGGATTTTCTCTTACACCCTTAATCGTGACAAGATCTTTGATACGACTTGCGGAGGCGAAAGCTGAAAGAGAAATCGAGCAGATTAATAGCGAGATGATTTTTTTCATGATTTCTACCTTAAGATAAAGACTCGGGCATCAAGCATTTTGTCCGAGTTAACATAATCATTTTCCATGATGTCCTTTCTTGACACAAGACCTTGGACTTCTATGGACTTTTTTTCCTTCTTATAGATGATATCTTTTCTACCGCTTAGAAGAATGTAATCTTTACTGATTTCTTCCATGACGGTTCCGGAAATTTTGTCATAGATTTTCATGTCCATGTCATGGTCACCCGGTGAGGCAGCGGCGCTAGCTGCTGCAGCTCCAGACGATTTTCCATCTGGTTTTCCACCATCTGCTGCTCTCTTGGGTTTATCTGGAAAAACTCTTTTAAGCTCAGCTGAAATTTGATTTCTTAAATTTTCCAAAACATTAATGATCACCATATCCCCTGTGTGTTTATCGTTTTGGTACGTAAACAGGGAAGAGCTAGAGCCTTGGTTTGCCCAAAGACTTCCTCCATTGTCGTTATCAACAAAATCATCGGCTTTCATTCTCTGAGGTCGATACTCCCTTTTCACAGGAGGCAAAACTTGTGTGGAGGGGCCGCCATCACTCATGGAAAAGGTGTGGGGGTCCTTAATTGGTCTTTTATCTTCGGCACGGTTAAATTTATTACGATAAGGAGCATAATGAGCTCTCATGCCCTCTCTTGTATCACCACGTGCCACTTTCTCTTCACGATCTATTTGACGGTGAATATTGCTCACGTAATTAGCGCAAGAGGTGAGCACAAACAGAAAAAAAATCAAAATGGTTTTCATAGTTCTACAAGCACTTTGTTATGATCTATCACTTTACCTTGATATTTCTTATTTTTTTGTGGGTGATAAACCTCAACGGTTTCTCCAAATGTCCCGTTGCTGCGGCTGATTCCCTGGGTTTTAATCCTGATCATATTATTCTCGAGAATCACATCCGTCTTTAGACCCGCCTTGACGATGTTGATGGCATTAAGATCAGAAAGTCGAAGGAGATCACCAGTCTTTAGTGGCTTGTTAGTTTTAAAAAATTTCAAGCTAGCCTTATCAGTGATAAGGTCAGTGTGAGGAATAGATTCTGTGAATTCTTCCTTAAGCATTGAAAAATCGTCAATCGTACTGAAGGCAGCAAGTGGTCCCGTTAATTTATAGGCGCGAACCATTTTTACAAAATCAACAGACGCCGTAAGACTACGGATTGTGCCATCGAAACCTGTGATTGTGAGGTTGACCGGCTGATGAGTTCCGAAAAGGCAGGAGTTACAATTAATTTCAAGTTGATCACCAGCATTTAATTCAAGCATTCCATCTGCTTCGCTTAGGGTGCTGGATTTTACTTGCACTCCATTTGGTAACAGCAATTGATTACGAACTAATGTGCGGAACTGTTGGATGAGAATTGATTGAGGCCGAATCGTCACATCATGACCCTTAGCGGACAACATCTCTTGAAGTTGAAAGTTTGCGACTCGTCCGTCGAGATTGCTTAGTTCGCGATAAGTCGCGTCTACAATCTCAC
>CANFNX010000071.1 GCA_947448495.1 Bacteriovoracaceae bacterium
AACTTCTATCCGAGGCGCAAAATAGCTCCTGCTGGGCCAATTGAGATTCAATCTCACTAACCTGTTGAGGATTATTATGCTCCGTTTGGGAGATATCTTCTTGGGCTTTTTTACCGCAACTTGCCAGAACAAAAGAAGAGACTAAAACCACTAAACTCAATGTTTCGGATTTGGGCCAACGGGATAGAGTCCCAAGACTAAATATTTTGAATTTAGCTTTTAAAAATAGACCAGTGGGCAGCACTAAATAACGGCTCTTGCTACCCTGCAACATAAATCCTCGATATTTCTAAGGTCATATTTTACCTTAACGAGGTGCTCGATTCTTTGTCAAATTTGGTCACCAATTGAGAGAAAAATTCAGCATTTTCCAAAT
The DNA here is from genome assembly GCA_947448495.1 of Bacteriovoracaceae bacterium. Lineage (GTDB taxonomy): Bacteria > Bdellovibrionota > Bacteriovoracia > Bacteriovoracales > Bacteriovoracaceae > Peredibacter. The sequence goes on from CANFNX010000071.1 coordinate 377, forward strand.
TTTTGGACATTTTTTGCCGATAAGTATCACCACTTGAGCCTATTCGGTCCAAGCCTTAAAATAAGGGAAGTGGATATAGACTCAAAATGAGTACCCACCTACGAGGAGGATTTTGTGGATAAGAAGAAAACAGAACACTTTAAAGGTTTGCTGCTGAAGCATAGACAGCAGATCCTCAACGTGGGTCTTCTAAACAAATCCGAAGACTTACATGTAGCTGAAGAAGATCTTTCAGATGAAACAGATCTCGCTTCGTCTCTGATCCAGCAACAAATCAATTGTGCGATTCGCGATAGAGAATATGTAAAACTTCGTCGAATCGATGCGGCCCTTGATCGGTGTGCTGAGGGGACCTTCGGTCACTGTGAGGAATGCGAAGAAGAAATCGGCATGAAGCGACTTGAAAATCAACCATGGGCCGAGCTTTGTATCCAACACGCCGAAGAGAAAGAAAAAGAAGATTCTCAAATTTATCGACAGGCCTAATCTTTATTTAAATCCAGTATTTGCCTCCCGAAAGGGAGGCTTTTTTTTTGCCTAAAAATTAGACACCTCCTTAGGATTATGACACTTTCAAGAGTCCAACCCTCTCTAACCCCACAAATCCACGATCGCAGTTTTGGCAACAACCTTGCTTCTAGTATTTACACGGAAGTTGGTGAAAACCACTAAAACTTCTTAAACTGTGATAAGGGATAGACATGAAAAAAGCAGTAAAATCTCTTCTAGCTTTGACCCTCACCCTAAACCTAACGGTTGGTTCGGTCTTCGCTGCTGATACTTCACTTGCTTACAATGCCGAACTTCTCATCTCTCGCTACGCTAGCTGGGGGATTGACCCTGACAAACACCTCGCTTCGATCAACCTAAAAGAGTCTTGGGGAAAATTTAAGAAAAATAAAGAAATCGTAGTTGCTGTTGTAGATACAGGAATTCAAGGTGATCACCCATTTCTTGCTGGCAATATTCATGTTATTCACGGGAAGTCTTCTTCTCAAAATTATGGAGTGGATTTTTCTGGTGATAAAGTCACCAATGCACCATTCGATCAACACGGTCACGGAACTCACGTAGCCGGAATCGTAAAATCAATCTTCCCAGAAGTGAAAATTCTAGCCCTTAAATATTACAATCCAAAAGCTTCTGGCCAAGCGAACCTAGATGCAACAATTAAAGCGCTTCAATATGCTGTTGATAACAATGTTGATGTTATTAACTATTCTGGTGGCGGACCTGAGGCTTCAGTTGAAGAACTTCGCGTTTTGAAAGCTGCTGAGAAAAAAGGTATTCTCGTTATCGCAGCTGCTGGAAATGAACACTCTAACATTGACGACAAGCGCCACGCTTATTACCCAGCTTCTTATGGTCTATCAAACATTATCACTGTAGGCGCTCACGACGATAGTCTTAACATCATCTCCTCTTCTAACTGGGGTAAGAACTCAGTGGATATCGCAGCTCCTGGTCACCGCATTCGTTCAGCTATTCCTGAAGGCGGTGCTGGATATATGACTGGTACATCTCAAGCAACGGCTTTCGTTACTGGAGTTGCCGCTCTTATTAAATCAAAACATCCATCAATGAAATTTGATCAAATCAAAAACATCATTCTCAGCTCTTCATTAAAAGTAAAAAACTTTGAAGGGAAAATTCTTGGAGCTGGTAAACTTGATGCTGGTCGCGCTTTAGAAATGGCCGATTCTGCTAACGAGCAACTTAAAACTGCTGCCACGAGAGCTGTAGCTAACCACTAAGAATTCATCTACAATAAAGGGATGAAACAAAAGTCCCTTCAATTTCTTTTTGCCCTTGCAGCAGGTGCTATCTACTCGCTTGCCTACCCTTCATTTATGGGAGGCGGTTTTTTTCCATTTTTATTTCTTGCTCTCATTCTTTTTCTCTGGAAACTTGAGAAGGCCAATTTCACCCAAAATCTCATTCTTATACTGGGCTATAATCTCGGATTGAGCTGGTTTGGTTATTACTGGATCCCCCACACTATGAGAGAGTTCGGACAACTCCCACTTCTCGTTTCCTTCCTGTTGGGAGCCTTTACTTGCTTGATCCTTCAGCCGCATTGGTGGATTTATGCCATTTGGAAAAAGCTCAGACCTCAAAGCAATTGGCAAAGCGAATCCAATATTCTTATAACAGCTTTTATCCTCACCATCTTAGAAAGATTTATTCCTCAACAATTTCCTTCTTTTGTCGGAAGCCCTTGGCTTCATCTTGCCCCCTATTTGGGATTGGCGCCGTTTTTCGGAGTCGCGATATACAGTTTTGTGACTTACTGGATTTCTCTCGAATGCATCACCCAACTATATGAGAAGAAACTTCGGCTCCAGCCCTGGATCATACTCATTCTCTTTCTTATCTTTAATACGGCTTTTCCTCTCGTTTCTCCCTCAGCTCCCTCTAAACTTCCGGTCAGAGTGGTTCAAGCGAATATAGGTAATTTTTTAAAGATTTCCTCAGAAAGCGGTGATAAGGATTCATTTGAATCCATCTCTCAATTATATGAAGGCCTTTCATCTCGTGAGAATGGATTTATTCCCCATCTCATTATTTGGCCTGAAACGGCACACCCTGATACTTTTTATGGAACTCAATCTGCCATCAGTGAAAGTTTTCAGCAAATCATGCAAAAAACGGGCGCAGAAATGCTCATCGGTGGTTATGACCAAGATCTTTCTAAATCTCCCACCGATTTCATTGAGTCTGTTTACAATTCTTCCCTCTTGTTAAACCAAGTTGGAATACGCTCAATTTATCATAAGAATATCTTAATTCCCTTTGGTGAAACTCTCCCCTTTGGTCCACTTAATCGCCAGATTGTATCAATCGTCCCTGCTATCTCACTCTTTGCCAAAGGCTCAGGGACTCCCGTCATGGAAACGCGGGCAGGATTTCGCTTCATCACTCCTATCTGCTACGAAATTCTAGAAACCAATTATATGAGAACCCTCCTCAATCAATGGGGGGACAATCACTTCATCGTCAATCACACAAATGATTCTTGGTACGGAGACACATCTGAACCTCACCAGCATCTTTTCCTTTCAAAGTGGAGGGCCCTTGAATTTCAATTACCGATTATCAGAAGCACGAATACAGGAATTACCTCCGTCATTTATCCTGACGGGACAGAATCAACTCGCCTAAATGTAAACGAAACTGGCGTTCTAGACGTCAATATTCCATTACACAAACCTCAAACGACGTTTTATCTCATCTATGGAGCATGGGGATTGATTCTTCTCTTCGGAGGACTCTATAGTCTTACTTACCTGAGAGAGAAGATTGGAAACCGGCCTTAAATAAATCATGGAGCCTTAAGACTCCCACAAATTGATTTCCATCAACAACAGGAACGACTGTGATCAGTCGACTAGGATTTTCCATTGTTTTCAAAGCTTCAAAAGCGAGAGTTGAAGGTGCAAGAGTTGTAGGCGTTGCCGTCATAATATCTCTGACAGGAGTGTTAATCGCATCTGCACTTTTAGCAAAGGCTCGTCGAATATCACCTTCAACCAAAATTCCCTTTAACGTTTTATCGGCGACCACTGCACACATTCCAACTGGCTTCTCTGTCATAGCGAGAATCGCATCCTGAAGAGTTGCATTTTCAGAAACAGCGGGACAATCACTGGCCTTCGTCATCAAACGATCAACAGTGAGAGAAAGTGTTTTTCCAAGAAGACCGGCCGGATGATTCACAGCAAATTTTTCTTTTGATACACCAAGCGCATTTTCATACAAAACCGCCATCGCATCCCCAAGTGCTAGGGCCACAGTGGTGCTTGTTGTAGGGGCAAGATCGTTTAGGCAAGCTTCTTTTTCTACAGAGGCATCAATCACAATGCCAGCTTCTCTAGCGATTGGAGAATGGATATTTCCTACGAGGGCAATAATGCGCTCTTTAGGGATAGAAACATAAGGAAGGAGGGCCAAAAGCTCTTCAGTTGTTCCGGACTTACTTATCAAAACAATGGCATCAGATTTTGTCACTCGCCCTAAATCACCATGCATGGCCTCGGTGGGGTGAAGAAAGAATGACGGTAGGCCAAGGGAAGAGAAAGTTGCCGCGATTTTAGTCGCAATATGCCCGGACTTTCCGACCCCGGAAATAATAAGACTTCCTCCGGTTCCCGTTAGCATTTCAAAAACGCTGACTAACTGATGGGCCGTTTCGTCAGTAAACTGACCTGCAGCACGCTCAATGGCTTTGGCTTCAGATAATAATACTTGGGTAAAAAGATTTTTATGGCCCATGCTCTTTCCTAGTGATTTCCTTTTATCTCAATCATTGATAACATAAAAGTCATGAAATTTTATCTTTTAATCATCCTAATCCCACTTTTAAACGGGTGTGCGAACTACGAAAAGTTCCGTCAGGTGACTGAAGAGCTCGAAATTCCAACTAAGATTTACAAATCAGACTATAACCAGACCTGGCAAGCCGTTATTCAAGTCATGCGAAAATATGATATTGCACAACAAAACCAAGAGGCCGGTTTTATCAAAACTCGCTGGATGGACAATACTTTAGAAGTGAACTTTACTGACTCATTTGGATCTTCCGACGCCGTAAAAGCTGCAAAATTTAAGCTTATAGTGAATGTGGTTCGGGGTTTTAGGGCTTCGCGAGAAGTCACCAAGGTCACTATCTTTAAACGTCAGCTGATGGAGCAGGATTTTCTTCAGGGCTGGAAAGAGTTCACGACCGACTTAATCACCGAGAAGACTCTACTCTATAGAATAGAGAGAATTATCGCTACAGATAACAAACTTAAAGAAATCGATAAAGCTCGCGAAAAAGAACAGCTCGAAAAATCGGGCCTTTAAATTTTCTTAACCAGTTTTTGATCAAGATTTAATTTAGACCAAAAGTTTCTTCTGACATCAACAGAAGTATTCGGTGACACTTTACCAGTAATCTTTTCCAATGAATAATCCAGCTCTTCAATCAAGTCTTGATATTTTGGTTTTTGGATCAGCTTAGCGAGTGGAGCTTTCGCTTTTTCAAATTTCACATCACCAAGGGTCTTGATAATTGATTTTACAATGGTCGTTCTTTTTCTATTTCCAGCATCACCACTGTAGTTAGATTGATCATACATCATGCCCCAAACTTGAGGAGCTAAAGGCGAGATTTTCATCTTGGAGATATTATCCAGGGCCTGAACTCTGACAATTAGTGAAGGATCTCTGAGTGCTTTCGCATAGACTTGATGGTACTGATCTTGTTTAAGACCGAGGAGAGCTTTAAGAGATGCCACTCTCATCATCCAATGAGGGTGATCAATAAATTTTGCAATGAAAGGAGCCGATTTTTTTCCCATCACCTGACCTAGAAGCATAGTGGCCTGCCATCGATTCTGTTCAGGGTACTTACTCTCTTTCATGACTTTAATCAAAACAGGAACAGCTTTGTGACGATGCTTAAGTGTTTGACGTTTGATCATTGCATGAAGACCGGGCATACGTGCATCCATTGCAAACATCTTTTCAAGTCTATCGAGACTAACAACATCTTCTTTAACAACATTTTTAGTGCTGTTGGGAGATTTCAAAAGCTGTATCGCTTTGGAAGTATCAGAAGCAATTGCTTGAACAGAAATGAGACCCAATAATAGAGCGGATGCTAATTTCATTCTTACCCCAACATTTTTTCAAACTCAGAAAGTAAATCCTCTGGAGTTTTCTCATTTTTATTTTCGGCACTAGGTGCTGCAGCAACAGGAACTTCGACTGCTGGTTCATCGACAGAGGGCTCATCGACAGGAGATTCTTCTGTAAATTGCTCAGCATCTTCACTTGAATCAGATGAAGCGGACAAAAAGTCATCGAGAGCATTATTTTCTTGATTTGGTGTTTCATCATTTTGACCAAGATCATTAAATAGACTATCGACATCAGTTTGGTTAATGGGAGCTTGCTCTCGCACAGGCGCTTGAGTTGGAGTAGGAGCCGCGGCAACACTTCCACCCTGAGCGGCCAATGATCTTTTGAGCTGTTCATTTTCTTGTTGAAGGCGCTTGAGATTGGCCAAATCATCAGCAATAATTTCAAATTCTTTAAGTCTTTCTATCAGATCATTTTTTTCTTTGGTGACAGCATTCAACTGACTTGCCATTGCTGGATCCGCTCCTCCTCCAGCATTTGCCTGGGAAAGCATTTTTTCCAGTTCTTTTATTTTGTTTTCAGCAACTGAAAGATTCGTTTGAGTTTTGCCTAGCTTGCCGTCAAGCTCACGATTTGAATGTTGAAGAGGATTAAGCTGAGCTTCGAGAGCAGCGATTTGAGCTCGTCGCTGATTAAGCTCTTCCATCAGGGCGGTTGATGGTGCCCCATTTATGGCAAGACCTTCTCCACCAATCATATTATTAAGAGGTAAAACAGAGGGAACATTCCCTACATCCAGACCACCACCTCGAAAAAGTTGAGATTTAAGTGCTGTCGAATTTTGAATAATTGAATCCAAATAACTTTTAACGACATTGGCCGGTATGGCATGTTTTAGATTGTGATATTTTCTACGATTATAAAACCATAACCATAAAAATAAGGTTGATACGATGACTAAAAAGCCAACCAATATCTTTAAAATCTCATCATTCATCTTATCGATGACATTTATTGTTGTTACAAACCAATCGAACACAACCCCTCCATGGATATGAGCTCATCCTGCACTAATTATGTGCTGCACCTTTATTATCTAACCCTAAGGAATTCTTGTCAAAGTAATCCCTTAACGAGCAAGGATGGAGAGAAGTTCCGGATACAGGTGGGGATGGGCCGTGATAACGGAAGGAGAAAAAGGTCCATAGGGAGAGCCATCAATACTAGAGATCTTCACTCCGGCTTCTTGGCAGATCAGTCCAGCTGCGGCCATATCCCATGGCTGAAGGTGATACTCCCAGTAGGCATCTAGCATTCCAGCGGCGACATAACTCATTTCAAGGGCGGCACTTCCCAATCTTCGCATCGCCCGGACTTCTGGAAAGCGCTTAAGAAGATCCCGCTCAATTCTTTTGCTCGTGAGATTAGCCGACAAAAGAGCTTCACTAAATGGCTTTTTTGTTTTTCCGGCCTTGAGACGAATTTTTACCTCTTGATCTCCCACCAGTCGAATGAGATACGCCCCTCTACCTTTCACGGCGTAGAAAAGTTCGCAGTTGACTGGATTGTAAACAACCCCTACCAGTGTTTCATTGCCTTTATTGAGAGCAAGGCTGACACAAAAGAAGGGGACTTTATTGAAAAAATTATTTGTTCCATCAAGGGGATCAATTAACCAGAGGTACTGATTGGACTTCGCCCCTTCCATTTTGAGCTCTCGAGTAAAGGCATCCTCTTCTGATAAAATTCCATGATCAGGATAATGGTGGCGAATTTGGTCGATGACATATTTTTCTGACAGCAGATCTGCTTCAGTCGCCAAACCAAACTTACCCTTATTAATAATTTTCAGGGGCTCTTTATAAGACCTTACCAGGTGATCATTTAAAATTTTCCCACATTCAAATGACCAGTCGATCATTTGATCAAGCACTTTAGTGAGTGGAATCTTCTTCGTCTGAAGGCTCTTCTTTTTCATTTAATAATTGCTCTAACTGTTCGGCTTCTTCAACCGTTATTTTACTCGCAGGAACAGTATAAGACTCATTTAGCCATTGTCCAAGATCAATTAATCGACACTTCTCAGTGCAAAAAGGGCGAAATGCTGAGCTATAGTAGTTAAATTTCTTTTTACATTTAGGACAAGTCACTTCCAAATTTTTCATGCCAGAACTCTATTTTTCAATTTTTCAAAAACTCTAATGAATTCATCTGAATAATTTAACTCATGCTCATCAATACGATCAATGAGAAATGGTCCCCTGAGCGAATTTGTCCCAAAGATAGCATCGGCTTTAAAAAGTTGCTCTAAAGTTGAAGAGGACTCCTCCACACTCTGGAAAAATTCTTCTGCGATATTGAGAACTTTTTTTCTCATGATCCCTTCTTGTACGTTAGGTCCTGAAGGAGCCGTATAAAGTCGGTTATGCCTGAGGATAAAAATATTGGCCACTGATGATTCTAAAACAGTATCTTGAGGACTTAAAAAAAGAACATCATCGTCGCCCGGTTGCATAAAAAGTTTTTGAGATAAAATAGTTTCTAAATAACTTCCCACCTTCAAATAACTTGGCCACCAATGAGGGCGGTGAGGTGCGGAACAGGTTCGTAGTTTAAACATTTTCCCATCAATTCTTGAGGCATCAAATAATGTTGATTGAAGAGCAATTTTTAAGTTCTGAACGGAGGTAGTCCCGATTTGAGGAAGCCCTCGCTCCTGCTCACGATATATGGTGAGCCTAATCACTCGATCTCCATTTTCATCCTGACAGCGTTCTTCCAAGCGGTTTTTCAGGATCAAGGGCCAATCATCACCATCCGTAAAAGGCCCATAAATAAAGAAAACACCCTTTTTCAGTCTGGCAAAGTGCTCTTCCCAATCTAGCAATTGACCATTTCTCATTCGCATCGTCGTGAAAACAGATTCTCCATACATAAATGCACGATTATTAAATTCGGACATTTGGACTCCCTATTATTGGCCTCTTCACTCTCTCCATGATAACTTTCTTGCGGAGTTTTAACCTCATATATTTTATGCTGCGACTAACCATTATTGGGTTCGGTAATCAGGCGAAATCCTGGGCCATGAACCTTAAAGATTCTGCTTTTCCCATCCGGATCGCTATTAGATCAGGATCAGATTCAATTGCGGCGATACAAGCTCTCGGTATCGACTATGTAGAAATTGGATCCAAAGAATTTTTTGAAGATCAATTTTTTACTTTGCTGACCCCCGACGACTCGCATGCGGATTTTATCCATCAATATGGGTCACAGTTCAGGCAACAGACAACCATTCTCTACAATCATGGTTTTTCTCTGACTCAACATCAATTTCAAAGTAAATATCCAGATTTGAATCACGTCCTTTTTGCAGTCAAGGCCATAGGTAAAGAAATCCGTACTCAGTATCAGCAGCGAGGTAAACTTGGTGCCGTTTATTCTCTCGAATACGTGAATCAAAATCCGTTGGGGATTGAAGCTTGGCTAAAATCCATGGCGCACTCGCTTGGAATTAATATGGGACTATTTAAAACGACATTTCAGCATGAGACCCACGCCGATCTTTTTTCTGAACAGGGCCTTCTTTGTAGCTTAATTCCTTACACCGCTTCTGAAATGTTTAATACCTTAATCGCTAAAGGAATTGAACCGGAGCTGGCCTACCTTGAGTGCTGGCATGAATTAAAGCTGATTGTTAACGCCATGGTGGATATGGGACCAGAAGGATTTTATGATCTGATCAGTCCCAACGCTCTCATTGGATCTGAAAAAGGATACCAGAAGCTCATCACTCCCGATTTCAAACAAAAACTCGACGATCTTTATTCAGAGATTGAGTCTCAGCAATTTAATCAAGAAATTAAGCACACCAATATTTCAGAAATAAGAAATACCATCCGTGCGAGATGGGAACAATCTGCTTTAATGAAAACCTTTAGGCAGATAAACCGAGATGAAACATGAAAAAAATGAATGTCAGAGATATACGTAAGGCCAAACAAAAAAAACTACAGGTACTCACCTGCTATGATTTTCAGACGGCGACTCTCTTGAATCAACTCGAACTGGATATGATTCTTGTAGGTGATAGCTTAGGAAATGTGATGCTTGGTTATGAGACGACAGTTGAAGTTTCACTGACTGAGATGGAGATTTTTGCCAAGGCCGTTCGCCGTGGAGCTCCCGATAAATTTCTGATTGTGGACATGCCCTTTGGAAGTTACTCGACCGTGAATCAGGGAATTTCTTCTGCGACAAAACTTTTTCAACAAACCAGAGCTGAGGCCATAAAACTAGAGGGAGCCTTCCCTTACCAACTTAAACTCATTGAGCGCCTCACTCAGACAGGGATTCCAGTCATGGGTCACATTGGTCTCACTCCCCAATCTGTTCATCAGCTGGGTGGTTACTATACTCACGGCAAAAATGAATCATCTGCGGATAGACTTCTTAAAGAAGCCAAAGCATTAGAAGCGGCCGGAGCATTTGCAATTGTGCTTGAAATGGTGGATGAGAAAGTGGCGACTCAAATTACGGATGCACTAAGTATTCCAACCATTGGTATCGGAAGTGGAGTAAAAACTGATGGCCAGGTTCTGGTGATCAATGATCTTTTAAAACTGGGCCCCCAAACACCTCCCAAATTCTGCACGCCGATTGCAGATCTCTATGAAGAAAAGAAAAAACTTCTTGAGCAATATTTGATTCAGCAGAGGAAGTGATGCAAGGACTCGTAACTCTTGATTTTGGAAATAGTCGCCCCACAGCTGGTCTTTTTCAAAAACATCAAACTGAATGGAAACTTCTTAAAGTTGTTCCTTTAAGTGAGCTTCCTCTTTATCTCAATCAGCTACAAATGAGCTCTGATAATACCAGTATGGTGCTGGCCGAAGTGAAATCTCAAGATGAAGAGGTCGCTAGGCTTCAAGAGCAAGGTTTTCTGATTACTCGTGTGAAGGATTACTGGCGTGGTCAACGGTTTGCAGGAATGCCAGTTCACTACGCTCATACACTTGGTGAAGATCGCCTCATTCAGGCCTTCTATATTTATAAAACCATCAAGAAAAGGACGCTTCTGCTCGATGCTGGAACTTTTCTCACGATGGATGTCATCACAGAAAATGGATTTGAAGGCGGGTATATTATTCCAGGACTACAGCAGTATCTGGAGATTTTCAAAAACGGAGAATTACTCAAATCGATTGCTCTCGATCAAAATCTTTCTCCAGACCTTCCCCATGGGTCCGCTGAAGCAATGCGCGATAGTTACTTTGCTTTTGCTGCATTAGCTCAAAAACTCGTTTCTGAGCATAAAATCGAAAAAATTCTCCTTTCTGGGGGTCAAAGTACTCTGTGGGAGAAGCTTTTTCACTCACTTCCCTCTCTCCTTTGTGTGCAGGTGGAACCGTCTTTGGTACACTCCTCGCTTCATTACTGGATGACGACACAGATTGAACTTTTATGAAATGCATACTTGCGGTAACTGGATCCATTGCTTGTTATAAGGCCTATGATGTGGCCCGTGGCCTGATTAAAAATGGTCATGAGGTAAAAATTGTCTTAACTCACGGAGCTCTGGAATTTTTAAGGCCTGAGACTTTCACCTACCTTGGTGTTCAAAACGTTTATCTTCCAACTGATGATTTCACTCCTTCAAAACTGACTCATGATCAAACAGTACTGCATATTGAATTGGCGAAATGGGCCGATAAATTAATTATTGCTCCACTGAGCGCCAACACTCTTGGACGTTTAAATTTAGGGTTAAACAATGATCTTCTCGGAAGCCTGTATTTAGCCTTTGGAAAAAAGCCCATCCTGATGTTTCCGGCAATGAATACTCAAATGCTTCATCATGATCGAACTCAAACTCATATTAAAGAACTTAGCTCTCAATCACATATAGGCTTGATTCATCCAGTTTCTGGCAAGCTTGCCTGTGGTGATGTAGGTGAAGGAAAATTTCCTGAAGTCAGTGCTGTGATTGATCTGATTGAAACCTATGATCCAACAAAAAATGTTTCAAAGCATGTCATAGTCACAGCTGGAGCGACGGCAGCTCCACTTGATCCAGTTAGATATCTTACCAATCCTTCAACTGGAAGGATGGGCCTAGCCGTTGCAAAAGCATTTTTAAAGTATGGTTATCAAGTGACCCTCTTAGCTGGTCATCAATGCTCACAGGAAGTTGAAAATCTAAAAGGGCATCCACGATTCACAATGATCAAAGCTCCAACGACCTCACTCATGAAGGAAGCGGCCCTGAAAGTCTTCCCAAATGCTGATCTTTATATTTCGACAGGTGCCATTGCTGATATTGAATTTGATGTCGCCAGTGAGAAGATGAAAAAAGAAAACCTCACGAGCAGTCTACCTTTTCATCAAGCCCCTGATATTCTAAAAGAGATTCTTCAGATAAAAAAAACACAACAAAGAGTTGTGAGTTTTGCAGCTGAAACACAAACAACCCCGGAAGTCTTTCAAGAGAAGATGAATCGTAAACCAGTGGATCTGATGATCGGCAATAAAGTCGCTAATGGCCTCATAGGAACTTCCGAAATTGAAGGATTTCAAAAAGCTCATGGACAATACTATTTTGTGACAAGCAATAGTCTCAGCGGTCCACATGACTTAACGAAACAAGATATTGGTCAAGAATTAGTTGATTGGTTTGAAGGTTTTAAGTCATGGTAAAAGTTCTCAATTCATCCCAAGAATTAATTCAAGTTAGAAATGGTGAGCAAAAAGCCATCGGTTTTGTTCCTACCATGGGAAATCTTCATGCTGGCCATATTTCACTTCTTGAAGAAGCCCTCAAACATAATGATGTCGTTTATTTTTCTATTTTTGTGAACCCAAAGCAATTTGGCCCCAATGAGGATTTTAATAAGTATCCTCGAACACTGCAGGTTGATATCAATCTTATTGAGCAATGCTTAAATTCTTATACAAATAAGAAAGTCATCATCTTTGCCCCGATCGACGCAAAAGAAATCTTTCCAACAAATACCAACCAATTAGTGTCTGTTGCAGGCTTGTCCACTATGTTAGAAGGGGCCCTAAGACCAGGCCACTTTGATGGGGTTGCGACAGTCGTGCTGCGACTTTTTGAACTTGTGCGACCTCAGACGGCTTATTTTGGTCTGAAAGATTATCAGCAATTTCTCGTGATCCAACAAATGGTTGTAGACCTTAAACTTCCCATTAAGATCATAGGAATGCCTATCATAAGAGAATCTAATGGTCTGGCGCTCTCAAGCAGAAACCAGTATCTTTCAGCAGAAGAGAGGGAAGTATCCCTGATTCTTTCACGCACGTTGAGTAAAATCGGCCAAATCATCGATCACAAGAAATCAAATGTTGAGAAGGCCCAATCCGAAATCACCCACGTTTTAAAAGATTCAAGATGGAATTATCTAGAGATCAGAGACGCCGGGACTCTATCGAGTGATCTCACACATTCTACAAAAATAACATTGCTTGCAGTCTTTCAACTCGGAACGACTCGACTGTTAGACAATATGCAACTGGAGATTCAATGAATCAGGAAGATTTCAAACTCCCCCTTGGTCAGAAGGCGACACTTGTCTCAATTATTTGCGACAAGTTTGAAAGTCACTCAACGGTTTTTGAAACCAACAGTTCATTAAGAGAGTTACGAGAGCTTCTGAGAACTCTTGGTATTGTGGCCGGCGAAGAATACGTCCAAAATAAAAAGCAGATTGATCCCGCTACGATGCTAGGTGAAGGGAAATTACAGGAAATTGCTGATCTTGCCCGTGAACAAAACTCAAGCCTTCTTGTATTTGATTTTGAACTCACTGCTTCGCAAGTGAGAAACATTAAAGACATTACAAAGCTGGAAGTTGTAGATCGAAATACAGTCATTTTGGAAATCTTCGCTCATCATGCCAGAACGAAAGAGGCGAAAATTCAAATTGAAATTTCTCGTCTCAAATATCTTCTCCCAAGACTAACGGCGATGTGGGGTCACTTCTCAAAACAAAGAAGCTCCGGTGCTGCGATCGGTGGTGAAGGTGAGCAACAGCTTGAGCTGGATCGTCGGATGGTACGTGAACGCATTGAATTTTATAAAAAACAACTCGATGAAGTCCAAAGATCTCGTGAACAACAAAGAAAGAAACGTCAAAATCAAGCTGTCACAGCTGCTCTGGTTGGTTATACCAATGCGGGAAAGTCTTCTCTTATGAACAGACTCTGTCGCGTCAGTGTTTTAGAAGAGAATAAACTTTTTGCAACCTTGGACTCCACCTTTAGGACACTAAATCCTGATTCTAAGCCTCCGATGATTATGATTGATACGGTGGGATTCATTTCAAACCTTCCAAATACATTGATTCAGGGTTTCAAAACGACTCTTGAGTCAGCTTTAGAAGCAGATCTACTTCTTATCGTCTGTGATATTTCAGATCCAAATTTTCAAAAACATCTCAGAGTCACGCAGGATGTTCTTAAAGAGTTAAAGATCGAAGATAAAAATCAAATTGTTGTCTTTAATAAAAAAGATCTTTTGAATGATCCTGTGCGGGCCAGGATCATCATGCGAAATCACCCGAACTCATTTCTTGTTTCATCTTATGATGAAGACGATATGAAAAACTTAAGAAATCATGTCATCGAATATTTTTTAGCAAAACAAGATCATTACGATCTATTTATACCGTATGAAGCTGGTGAAGCACACTCTCGGATACGTGGGAATGCGAACATTTTAAATATTGTTTCCCACGAGCAAGGAATATTTTATCGAATCCGCATTCCCGATTTTATCTTCCAGCAATTGGGACTCAATTCTTTTATTCTTGCTCCAGCAGAAGCAAAAGAATGGGAACAACCTCAATCGTCTTAAGTGGAAAGTTCTTGTCCATTTAGGTAAAAAGAACTACTCTTCACTCCCCTATGAAAAAGAAATCGACTGGTAAAAAGTTTCCCTTAAAATCGCGCTGGCCTCAAACAAAAGCACAGTTAAAAGAGCAAAATCTAACTCTAGCGACTCCGGTAGTAAAAGCTTCATACACATGGTCGATCATTACTGAACAACTTGTTGTTATTTTAGGACCAGAGATTCACTATCAATGGTTTAAGATGGCAAGGCCAACAGTTATATCTGACAATGTTTTGATTGTTGAAGTTCCTAACCATTTTTGTGCGCAATGGATTCATACTTATTACCACGAACTCATCGATGGACTTTGTTCAATTCAAGATAAAAATCTTTCAAGTTTTTTTGTATGCCAATCTGAAAAGTATGGAGCAGGAAAAAATTTTGGGACGAAGGCTATCTAAAGGCACCACTTCTAAAGTAAAGAGTTACCCCAAAAGCCAGCAGTGTTAAGAAAATTCCAAAAGTGATGATTAGTTTATCTCGTTTCATGATTTTATTATAGGTCAAAATTAATTCACAGTAAGCATGTTTTTCAGTGCTTG
>CANFNX010000072.1 GCA_947448495.1 Bacteriovoracaceae bacterium
AAGTTGGTTAATGAAGATCACGGTACAGTTAGAACGAGCGATTGACCCGGTCAGTTTACGAAGAGCTTGAGACATAAGTCTTGCTTGAAGACCCATGTGAGAGTCACCCATATCGCCTTCAAGTTCTGCTTTCGGTGTAAGTGCAGCAACTGAGTCAACGATCAAAAGGTTCACAGCACCAGAGCGTACAAGCATATCGGTAATTTCGAGAGCTTGTTCTCCAGAGTCTGGCTGAGAGATAAGTGTATTAGGAATATCAACACCAAGTTTAGCAGCATAAACAGTATCAAGAGCGTGCTCAGCATCGATGAACGCCACTGTTCCACCAGCTTTTTGGCATTCAGCTGCAATGTGAAGAGTGAGAGTTGTTTTACCAGAAGATTCAGGTCCGTAGATTTCAATAATACGTCCTTGAGGAATACCACCAACACCGAGGGCAAGATCAATTCCGAGTGAACCAGTCGAGATTGCCGGAATTTTCTCGGCAGCTTCTGCTGAATCCAAACGCATGATGGCACCTTTACCAAACTGCTTCTCGATCGTAGAAAGAGCGAGATCAAGGGCCTTTTTCTTGTTGGCGTTGTCTGTCGTGTTCGCGTGATTTAATGACATGAGGAATCTCCTTCTCTCGTAAATAAATGTTATGAAGGTGTGTGTTATACATTGACGCTAACATCGACCTTCGTTTTCGACAACGGGTTTTATGCAATTTTTACGGAAAATTTACGGATAACTAATACTTTGAATTATTTAGAAGGTTGTTGCGCCGCTGCACAAAAACTACCGATGTAAAAATCCAAAAAAAGGAAGGTCATTGTTGAAAATTTGTTAGGGAAAAAAGGTAATGATGACCTTTACAACCCCCCCTGCAAATAGGGCCGACACCACATCATCAGTGATAGTACCAAACCCATGATGGAGTTTATCAAAGTAGGAAGCAGGCCAAATTTTAATGATGTCAAAAAAGCGGAAAAAGGCAAAAACCAGAAAAAGGTGATGGATTTCCACACTCATCACAAATGACCATGTAATGAGCATTCCAATGACTTCATCAATCACGATCCACTGTGGGTCATGCAGGTGAAATTTCTTTTGCACAGACTCAGTTACAAATACCGCACACAGATAAAGCACAACAATCAACGCCAATAAACTATAAATATTGAGTTGCAGGTAGTGAATGAGCACAATCAAGGGAAGGGTCGCAAGACTCCCCACTGTTCCCGGAGCTTTAGGAGATTTCCCGGTAAAAAACCAGGATAAAAATAAAACACTCAACAGTGAAGGGCCTTGAATTTTTTGATCTTTCATAGAATTTACGCTAGTTTGCCTCTCATCACTTTAAACTTGAATCGAGAGATTGGCAAAGTATGACCCATCGTCCGAGCTATCTTAATGACTACGTCTTCAATTGGGAGACTTTTGATGTCGTATGTAGCGGTAAGTCCTCTCTTGATGCTAAAAACTATCTAACTGAAATTTACGATAAAAATCAGGTTACCAATTTTCTTAATGGTTACGGTTTCAATATTTCTGATCCAGTTGAAAGTGCCGAACTTTTTGGGATTTTTCAGGAAGCGATACAGTTTATTAAACGCTACTTTTTAATCGAAGGTAACCCAGAGGGACTTGATCTTAAAGTTCCTAATTATCTTTATACGATTACCAATATTTCGGAGCTGTTTTTAGCGGCGACTGGTAATTCAAATTATAAACTCAAGACCGAAGAATCTTTATGGGCAGGCGTGATTTTAAAGGTCATGCATACCATACTTCACACTGATAAAGATCTCCGGGCACGCTACTTCTCCACAGTTCAGCAGCAAATCTTTGATCGCTTTTATAAATTCATCCATCGCGATGATGAAAATCGTTTGTTCCTCAAAAATGAGGTTGGGACGTCGATCCCTCTTTACGACTTTCAAACCAAGGCCAAGAAAACACGAGATTCGATCATCATTAAATTGTTACACAAACAAGAGAATGTAGCAGAAGAGTTGTTTGATAGAATTGGTGTGAGAATTATTACGTACAATAAACTTGATACTCTTCGGGTCATAAAGTTTCTTCATACCAACTATGTCATCATGATCAATAATATAAAACCAAGTCGTTCACAGAACACGTTGGTTGATCTTGGAATTTTACGAAAGCGCGTTGGTAGTCTTTATAAACAGGCGATGAGAAATCAATTGTCTGAGGAAGATTTTTACCAGGCGCTCAATAACCTGATCGGTGATTCTTACCCACGATCGGCCCATAGTGAAAAAAATATCCACTCTTCAGATGAGTATCGTGCCATTCATTTTACAGGACGACAGTTGATCAAGTATCGAAATCCGTTCATGAGCTCATTTAATGAAGTCAGAAAGCTTGCCCTAAAAGATAAAGAGAATCCTCTTTCTCAGGCCCTCTTGAGTCTTGATACTTCAGCTATTTCTCGTGACGTGAGGTTCTTTTATCCGTTCGAAGTCCAGATTACCGATTATGAAAGCCATCTTAAAAATACTCAAGGCGAAGCTTCTCACCATGAGTACAAGCGCTCTCAATTGCGATCTGCGATGAAGCGAATTTTTAGACCGATAATTGAACTTAAAGAGATGAAAGTCGATTAGTTTACTGGTTCAAAAAAAGATCAATTCTTTCATTAATCATTTGTGGGAAATCTGCTTGAGGGACATGTGATCCTGTTGGAAGATAATAACTTTCTGCATTCGGTAGTAAAGAAGCCAGAGTTCGCTGTAAGTGGTTGGGGATGACATTATCCTTTAGGCCACCCATCACAAGAGTGGGCATTTTCATTCGGTCTAAGTTTGCCGAGATATTCACTTTCATCATTTCTGTAAACAGTTGAAAAAAAACTTCTGGTCCCAGTTGACCCACACGATTGAGATAGATTTCAATAAACTCTTTTGAAACCATTGCCTTATTAAACCCTGTGGTATGAATGATATTGCGAATAATGGGGTTAAGCCCGCTTGCGGTCCAAAGTTTCTTCATCACTTCGGGGTATTTTTCCATTCCCGCCAAACAAAGAGGAGTGACAAACTCCATGATATTGGAGTCAAACATGACATCGTTTACCGCCATGAAAGTCCCAGAGATGAGCACCATCCCTTGAACAAACTCAGGGTAGTTTTTCGCCATTTCGAGAGTGATATTGACTCCCATACTGTGGCCTAAAAGATAAGCTTTTGTGATTCCTAAAAAATCACTTAGCTCTTTGATGTCTTTTGCCATTTGTGGAAAAGTAATTTTTTTTACGTTGTCAGCACCAGTTGATTGAAAATGTCCTCGATAATCATGGAGGAGTATCTGGTAGCCTTTCTGATCAAAATATTCGACTTGGTATTGCCAGTGATGATTACTACAAACTAGACCATAGTTAAAGATGAGTGTTGTTTTAGTTACATCAAAGACAGAAAAGTTTTTGAGGTAGAATATTTGCTCATTATCTTCTGTTTTAAAAAAATTTGCTTGATTGAATTTAAACATAGTTACTTCATCATGTTGGCAAGTTGTTCAATACATTTAAGATGAGGTGAGTTCTCTTCAATAAACTGCGCAAGTTTCTGATCCAGGATTTTCTTTTTACTAGGAAACGGAGTTTGCTCAAACTCTAAAATCTTAAATTGACTGCTCCCAATCGTAATGATTTGTCCCTTTTTAATTTTTCTTATACTTGAGGCTCGTTTTCCATCAAGCAGATAAAAATCGACATCGGTTTGAGGATGGAGAATCAGTTCTCCTTCAACCACTTCAATCATGAGGTGAGTGTTATGCAAGGAGGGGTCTTTAATTTTAAGATCCCCTGTCGTTCGTCCTATATAAATTTCATTTTGGAAATATTGGAACGTGTTCAGGACATCAAAGTCAGGACTTTTAATGAATTCTAACTTAATCATGGTCTTATTCCCCGCTTAAATAGTATCGAGGATTTTTTGATCTTTTGCGAGTTTTTCAAAAATAGGCATTAAGAGCTCCGGGTGGCCCGTTTTAAGCCCCTCCAGGTCTTGAACGACTTGCTCAAGAATCGCTGTGTGAGTTAGAAAATTGGCGAGCTTTTTAGTTGTTACACTTCCTGATTGATCCACTCCGAAAAGGTCACCTTCGCCACGAAATTTAAGATCCTCTTCAGCAATGATAAAACCATCGAGATTTTTTTCAATCACTTCCAGACGTCTATAGGATTCTGGTGGCAATTCTTTATCTAAAACGAGAAAACAAAAGCCTGGTTTTTCACCCCGCCCAACTCGACCTCTCAGCTGGTGCAATGAGCTCAGTCCAAAGCGTTCTGGATTATAAATGCTCATGATGGTGGCATTAGGAATATTGATTCCGACTTCAATCACGCTAGTTGAAAGAAGAATATGAATTTTTTGATCCCTGAAATCTTGGACAACTTTTTCTTTTTCATCGGATTTCATCTGGCCGTGGAGGACTTCGACTTTAAAGCCTCTAAAAAGAGCTTGATATTTTTTAAGACTCTCTTTAACGTTTTGAAGATCAGTGGTTTCGCTTTCTTCAATCGCAGGAAAAACAAAATAGGCCTGCTCTCGCATCAGAAGTCGAGTGCGCACAAATTCCAGGTATTTTTCAAAATTCGTTTTTTCAGTTATTCGGGTTTTAATACCTTTACGCCCAGATGGCATGGTTTTGATGGATGAAATATCCAAATCACCATACTGAGCGAGACTCAGAGTTCGTGGGATCGGAGTTGCAGTCATAATAAGACTGTGAGTCCCTTCACCTTTAGCGATGAGTTTCAATCTTTGCTCAACTCCAAACTTGTGCTGTTCATCAATAATCGCAAGACCGAGTTTATGAAATTCAACACTGTCTTGAAAAAGTGAATGGGTTCCAATGGTAATTTGTGTGGTCCCGTTTTTAAGTTGCGCAAGAATATTCTTCTTCTCTTTTGCTTTGGTTGATCCTAGTAATAGGTCTATTTTGAGATTGGGATCAAGTGCTTTGAAAGTTTCATAATGTTGCTGGGCCAAAGCTTCCGTTGGGCACATAAAAGCAACTTGATAGTCAGATTGGGTGGCAACACGACAAGTGAGATAAGCGACAATCGTTTTGCCACATCCCACATCGCCCTGAACCATTCTCATCATCGGATGACCGGCCGAAAGATCCCGCTGAATGTCTTTGAAAACTTTTTCTTGATCGATCGTAAGATTGAAGGGGAGCGATTTTTTTAAATTTTCGGCTTGAGTCTCACTTACGCTCATGGCAGGTGCGACTTTTCTCTTAATATACTTGCGGCGAGTTTGGATTTTAAGCTGATCGATTAAAAACTCTTCGTAAATGAGACGCTCCTCGGCCTGTGCTTTTAGTTTTTCATTGAATTTTTCTGGGGGGAATCTTCCATGAATAATCCTAAACGCTTCTCCTAAGGAGAGTTTATCATCATACCCTAATTCAGGTAGCAGCTGAGGAACCTTACTCCAAAGTATACTTGGGATGAGCTCGAAAGCCTTTTTGAATGTCGATCCAGGTATTTTATTGAGAGTTGGATAATCTATTATGTAAGGCGAGATCTCAATCGAAGTTAGGATCTGTGGGTTGATGATTTGTTTTTGTGCCTTAAACTCCTGCACAAGTCCAAGGAAGCTTATATGGTCAAGAGACTCGATTTGTTTTTTTTGATTGGGGTAAAGATTAAACCATCTCAGGCTCAGACTTTCATGTGAAAGATCGTCTTTAACAACAACGTAGCCGTTATACAGGAGGATATTCCCTTTTCCTCTTCGCCCAAAAGCGGGTCTAATTTCAGTATGAATAATTTTTCCCGAACCACGAAAAAATTGATCGAGCAGAGCTTCCCTAAATGGTTCCAGTGGGGGGGCTTTGTGAATTCTCAAAGGAAGAATCCACAAAAGGTCACTTAAACTCGAGACTCCAGCTTCCTTTAACTTTTCTAAATACGGTGAAGGCTTTTTTCCATTAACCAGCGAGGTAATTGGGGAATCCCAATTGATCTCAGTTGTATTTGAGGCTGAGGATTTCATAGCTTAAGTCGCCTTTTGGCGCCTTAACAGTTATTTCATCCCCAACTTCCTTACCGATGAGGGATTTACCTAGCGGAGAATTGAATGAAATTTTCTTAGGATCGTGAATCGCTTCGTCTTCACCTACAATTTGGTAAGTGAGCTCAATATTCTTTTGATTGTCAAAAATCGTAACGGTAGCACCAAAAACGATTTTTTCGGTTTGGATCATACTAATGTCAACGACTCTCGCACGTGAAAGTTTGCTTTGAAGATCCATAATCCGTCCTTCAATAATAGACTGTCGTTCCTTGGCCGCTGCATATTCTGCATTTTCTTTTAAATCCCCTAAGTCTCTGGCTTCAGAAATCGCCTGTTTAATTTCTTCGCGATCAACGCGAATGAGTTGAGTTAACTCAGTTTCTAATAATTTTTTACCAAACAGGGTCATTGGACAGTCACTCATAAATTTCCTTCAATTACTTCTTAAAAAGGGCAGCGGCTTTTGCCAGGGCATCTAGTCTTTGTTTTTCTGCGTCGGCCGCGCCTGATCCTAGCTTAAAATAATCGCAGAAGTTAGCTTTTTCTTTGTCTGTGATGCGATCAGCATTGGATTCACGACATTCATTATAGGATTTTGGATCATAGAACTGACACATTTTACAGCTCCGAATATCGGCACGGCAATGAGGACAGGTATCAGATCGACTCACCATAATTTTGTAAGTGTCTGAAAGAGGTTTTGAGCATTTATGACAAATGAGAGACACCTTTAAAACTCCTGACCAAGTCCAAAGCCTACGCCTCTCCCATCACTCGTTGGTGAAAAGAAAATCCGTGGACTATTTCTTTTATTATATTCTTCGATGGATTTCGTAAGCAGATACTCGTTGCTATACTGATTTGTTTTTGAAATTAAATAGCTCACGCCGATGAGGGAGACTCCTCCAAAAAGCAAAAAATTACGATTCACGAGGGATGAACTATTGCCAGAATTTCCACTGAGAAAACCCGCCAAGATCAGTGCCGTCCCCAAGGTGCTCATGGCGGCACTCTTCCAAGTTGGTCGGTTATTCGCCTGGTATTCATCTAAGAGTTCTTTGGCCACCGGATCTTTGGCGAGGTAATAGCGCAGGCCTTCACCCCGATTGGAGCTGCTGACGTCCACGAGGACCTCTTGATAGTTAATGGTAGCGACACGACTACACGTCTCGGCCCCAAAGACAGAGAGAGAAATCAATGCCGACAAAATCAGTAAGGAACGCTTCAACATATAAGCGGTAAATTATTCTTCTAAGTAACGGTTTTTGCTAAAAGCTCTTTCTATCTTACCATAAATGTATCAATCAAGAGTGAAATTTATGGATTTGATTAAAACTGGGATAGGAATTTCGAAGACGATTAAAAACGTTTCTCGCTTTCGAGAGATTCTCACCGTATTCAGTCGCCATGGATTCTCAGAACTTATCGTAAAGTCAGGTCTTGATAAAGTTATACCCGGTTTTGTTTTGCCGGCGCGCGTCTCCGAGTTAAAAGAAGGAGATCTTTCTCGTGAGGAGTGGTGGCAACTTTTTGGTGAACAATTACGTCTGAGTTTTGAAGATTTGGGGCCTAGTTTTATTAAATTAGGTCAATTGCTGGCAACTCGAGAAGATATTTTTGAACCAGGCCTAATTAAAGAATTAAAACTTCTTCAAAACAGAGTGAAGGGAATTCCCTTTGATGTTGCCAAACAAGTGATTGAGTCTAGTCTGGGAAAAAAAATGGAAGAAGTGTTTTCTTCCGTTGATGAAAATGCCATTGGCACAGCTTCAATCGGTGTGGTCTATAAAGCCCAACTTAAAGATGGAAAAAAAGTTGTCGTTAAAGTGAAAAGACCAAATATCGCTCGTACGATTACGACCGATTTCGAAATCTTGCTATTTATCATCGAGCAATTAGAAAAAGTTTCTGGTGAAATACGCTTTCTTGGAATGTCCAAGGTGGTTCGTGATTTTTATAAAAGCACGCAGAATGAACTCAATTTTCAGGTGGAAGCACAAAATTGTGAGAGACTGAAGAGAAATCTTGAATCCATCGACAAGGAAGGATTTCTTGTCGTTCCGAGTGTCTACAAAGAGTTTAGCTCAAACGATGTCCTCGTTCTTGAGTTTCTTGATGGTAAGCCTTTCAATGAGTTTCATTCTTTAGATCAGCTGGGTCCTCAAACAGTAGAGAGATTACTTCGTAGTGTAGAGTTATTTACTCATACCCTCTTAGCCGATGGATTTTTTCACGCGGATTTACACGGAGGAAACTTTTTTGTCTTAAACGATGGAAAAATTGGCATCATTGATTTTGGGTTGATGGGGACATTAAGTAAAAAGCAAAGGGCGAATCTCATTGCGATTATGTACTCTCTCATCACTCATGATTATGACAATCTCGTGTATGAATTTCTAGAAGTTGCGGAATATGAGAAAATTCCAGACCACGAGGAGCTCATACGGGATATAAAAGATGCCATTTCGCCTTTCGTTGGTCTCAGTGTGAAAGAGACCAATATGTCGGAATTGGTTCGCAATCTTATCCGGACTTTAAGTAAACACGAACTGTATTTGCCAAGAGAATGGTTTATTATTTTTCGCGCTCTCATCACTTTAGATGGTGTAGGAAAATCCATTGGACTTGACCTGAATATTTTTCAGATTCTTGATAAAGATTTGGATAAGCTTGTGAGAAAAATGCTCTCAAAAGAGCATGCTCAAGAAGAACTCATGTGGGTGGCCAAGGATGTCATCACATCCTTAAGAACGGTCCCGAAGCATTTGCGATGGTTCCTAAAAGAAACTTCGAAAAATAACTATGCGATTGAACTCAAAATTAAAGAAATAGATCGATTATCCAAGAGTATTAACCGTTCATTTTATTTACTAGGTTTATCACTACTGGCTTCGGTCTTTATTTTATGTGGGACCATTTTTGTCAAGGATGTCTTAGTGACTTCCCTTTATGATGTTCCGCTTTTAAGTTGGATCTTCTGGGCCTTTGCTGCTTATCTCTTAGTACGTCTGACGACACTCAGAAAATACTAAAATTTGTCGATAAGTTTCCTGATGGCCAATGTCCTCTTTCTCACACTATTGCTTTTTACTTTTTTTGCTCATGCTGAGTGCTTTTATCATAATGGGAAAAATTCTGTTTCGATTAAAGATGGCGAGAGTCTCTCCTTGCGCTCACCTGGAAAGCCTCTTGAAAAATTTGAGATTCATGATCAGGATGGATTAAATACTTGCTACGCCAATTCTGCTAGTACTGTGCTCAAAACGATGCTTCCTGGGCACCCCGATATTTCCTATACCCATACAGCAGTGATGGCGACCACTCGTGGTCATCGACAGAATTGGAGTGGGAGTGGTCAAAATTACATAAAGAAGGAAATCGATCCAAAGACCAAAAAAGAGAGAGAGCTTGTTTTTGCTGATTACGGATATTTTTGTGAGGCATTGGTTGGTCTTAAAAATGCTGGTGGCGCCTGCCCGAAATCTTTATCCGTTCCAGAATCAATAGAGTTATGGAGTGTGGATCTTCAACAATCCTTATTCAGTAATTTGGGACATTATTTTGATAAAATGAACGAAATAAAAAATGACCCCACTAAATTAGAATCTTTAAAAAAAGAGTTGAATTTGGCGATTGAGGCTATCCGTCTTGAGGAGTCTCACTTAGTCCGTGAATGCGAAGAACGGAAAAGTCCTGATTTACCTGTCTACGACGCTGTTAAAATGTTGATAGATGATCAAGTTACGGATCATCTGGTTGAACAAAATAACTGTACCAAGGCCAAAGTAGAGGCCATTCAGAAGTTGCTGACAGACGACTCGATCATTGCTGAGGACAGATACTTGGTGACTCCAAGGGCTGAGATTTTAAATAAATTCTCTCTTGCTCTTCACCAAGATCCTCAGCTTGAAAGGGACTTAAGGGCCTACATTTTGGATGAAAAACAGAGTTTAAGTCATTTTGCACAATTGCCTACAGGCTTAGGGATTGTCCTGAATAATCTCTTAGAGGAACTTGTTCCCCAGGCCGAATATGCGTCTCAGTGTCCAGGGACTATTCCAGGAAAATCTGCCCTCATAAAGGGAGATCCCTCAGATTTTGCTAAAAACTTCATTTATTCGATGAAGGCCAACAAGGGGACAAAATGCAAAAATATTCTTCAGTCTTACGAACTTGAAAAATTATTAGGTTCAAATAAAAATGCTAATTCCTGTATTGAGCATCCCAATTTAGAGATGATTATATCCGGGCTCAAGCCCTTTCTAGATATTCAAGCCGAGATCGCATCGTCGCTAATACCTCAGCTTTTAAATCCTGAATCTCGATTTGCAGATCAAATGATAAAGGTCTTAATGCCTGGTTGCCTCAATCTCTCAAATCTCATTGATGTTAGTAATCTGAGTTGCTCGTCATACCCCTTTTGTGACCCTAAAAATGATTTTAATGACAACAACTCCTACCAAGGACCCCATAATGGCTGCATGGAAAAAACGAATGCAAAAGCTTTGATGCGAACAAAATCGATTCAAGCGATCAAAGAGGGTCATGCAATTGGTGTCTCTGTTTGCACAGCATTTCTAAAGGAAGACAAGAAAAGAACTCACTATTGTAAAACACCTCTCGCTAAAAACGAAAAGTATAACTTTCATCAGATGACTATTTCGGGGTATCGCTGCGAAGCCGGTAAGATGGAGTATGAAATTATTAATTCTTGGGGAAGTCAGTGTGAAGATAATTCAGATATTAAATGTCAAAAAGATGAATACGGTAATCCTACAGGGCCTTTCTGGGTTCAAGAAGAGGCTCTTTTGGACAATTCAACTGGTATCAATGTCATAAAAGAAGTCTCTTCAAAATGAAAAAGTTTTTTCTTATGCTCATACTTTTTAATGCCAATGTTGCTTTTGGAAAGAACTTTGTCATCTATAGTTTTGGTGAACTCAAAGTCGTTTTCCATCAGGTGAATGGAGAATGGGTTAATAAAAGTTGCCGAGATGAAAACTGCCTGGCGTTGAAAATGGCGAGGTTGTTTAAAGATGCCCCACTTGCTCCCAGTGACCTCATGGGTGGTAAAAATCCTCGGGCCATAAAGTGTAAATTAGTCATGAAGGGGAAAGTGATTATCGGCTTAGATAAAAATAGAAATCAGCAGAGCTTTTGCAAATTCTCTGATGATTCTTTTCTTAAATGATC
Source organism: Bacteriovoracaceae bacterium (assembly GCA_947448495.1). Classification (GTDB taxonomy): domain Bacteria; phylum Bdellovibrionota; class Bacteriovoracia; order Bacteriovoracales; family Bacteriovoracaceae; genus Peredibacter. The sequence continues at coordinate 11,229 of CANFNX010000072.1, forward strand.
ATACTCTAGATGCTTTCTAATCCGCTGATAAAAATCGGTTTGCTTGTCATCTCTAGTTCTTCAAAGGGATGTGGCCCTAAAACTCCCCTTAGGAATTCTTCAATTTCAAGACCGAGTAGCTCTTGCTTAAAATCAAAATACACCTCTTGCTTCATTGGATTGACTTCTCTTATGTTGATTTGATTGAGAGTGATGTTGGAGATAAATGAAGAGAATAAGCGGGTGTCTCCCGGAGAAAGGAAAAATTGATATTGTTCTTCACCTGTTTCATTTATAGGTTTTCCAAGCCAAACTTTTCCATACCCTGAAATTTCTTGGACAAAAGATTCAAACTCTCTGGTCGTTCCATATTCAAATATGATTCCTGTTAAATCCTGACCTTTATTCATGAAAAAGTAGTCCGTGATTTTTTCATTCTCAATTTTTATAAAAAGGTCACTTGAAGTAATGGAAGCCAAAGTTTTCCAATCACGATCATTTCTTTTAATTGTGCTGTACATCTGAGCAAAGGAGCTATTATAGAGTGATTTTAGTTGTTCTAAATGCATTGGAGAGAGAGTGGTCAATTTCGTTTGGGTGTAATTTGAGTGCTGGCCTAGAGAGGGGAGTTCAACTTGACTTCCACAGAGATGAAACCCAAATCTTTTATAAAGCTTTTCTTGATCACTCCATAAAATAAAGGCGGCAACATCACTTCTTTTCTCTGCTAACACGTCTTGCATAAGGTCTTGAAAGTGTCCCTCTCCACGATACTTTTCATTCACGGCAATACCACCAAGCATCGCGACTTTCACTCCACAGAGTTCGATTTCCCTGACTCCAATATGAGCAATCACTTGAAGGGATTCATTTAATTTGATGAAGCAGTTAGCATGATTCTCCTCTGAGATGAGAGGAGCAAAGTCCGTACAGAAGTGATGAGACTTTTCATAATGAAACGCCTTCTCTATCAGGGAAATAGTCTCTTGTACGTGATTGGGAGAGGCTTTGAGCGTCGTTATGGTCATGGTTTATTATGGGGGCCTTAGGTTTTTTTGTCTCGGTAAAATTTGCCGAAGTCTTATTTTTGTCAATGATTTCAATTGCTTAGATGTGGTGTTTTGAGGCTGTGTAAAAACTTTTTACAACAAACTAAAGTTCTTTCGTGCTTTGTCGAAAAGTTATGCATGAAGGTCATCAAGACTTTCATCTCTCTTCTCAAGGAACGAGAAAAGAGAAACCCGATCAAGGAGGATTTATGGGTTTGCGTATTAACACTAACGTTTCTTCGCTGAACGCGCAGAGGAACTTGGGTCAAACAAAAAATGCACAACAGAAAGTGTTGGAGCAATTGTCTTCAGGTAGCAGAATCAACCGTGCAGGTGACGATGCTGCAGGTCTAGCGATCTCAGAAAATTTGAAAGCTCAAATCCGCGGTTTAGGCCAAGCGGAAAGAAACGCTCAAGACGGTATCTCTTTAGTACAAATCGCTGAAGGTGCCTTAGCAGAAGTCGGAAACATTATGATTCGTCTTCGCGAACTAGCAGTGCAAGCGGCTTCTGATACTATCGGGCCAACAGAAAGAAAATTCCTTAACGTTGAATTTGAACAATTGATGTCGGAAGTGGATCGTATCGCCAACTCAACCGAGTTTAACCGAGTTCCGCTTCTTAATGGTACTGGTTCAGTGTTTGATATCCAAATTGGAACACGAAATGATCCTTTATCAGATCGATTGACCTTCGACGCCTCTTCAGCAGATGTGAACGTGGCAGCTCTCGGACTTAACCTTGCTTCAGTATCTGACAAGATTTCGGCCCAGAACTCGCTCGCAGCGATTGACCAAGCGATTCAGAACGTATCTGGTATCCGCGCTGACTTCGGTGCTCTACAAAACCGACTTCAGTCAACGATTAATAACATCCAGATCTCGAATGAAAACTTGTCTGCTGCGAATTCTCGAATCCGTGACACTGACATTGCATCTGCAACTTCAGAAATGACAAGAACGAATATCTTAATGCAAGCAGGTACTTCAGTATTGGCTCAAGCGAATCAGTCTACGACGAACGCTCTCAGCCTTATTAATGCCGCTTCTCAGGGATAGAAATATCTCTGAGGCTTAGGCCTTAAGAACTGACTTTTGATGTAAAACGAATCCTGCAAAACTTGATAGTGGGTGTGTGTACTAGCAAGTCGATTTAAGGGTAGTAGGTTTTTTAAAAACAAACAACCGTGGACAAGAAGTCCACAACTGAACATGGAGGTTCACAATGCTAACAGGAGATTAAATTATGGGAATGAGAATAAATACGAACGTTTCGAGCTTAGCAGCTCAACGGGCATTAGGTGTTACAAAGTTTAACTTGGACAATAACCTTAGGAAGTTGTCCAGCGGTGAAAGGATAACTCGCGCGGCTGATGATGCGGCAGGTTTAGCAATCAGTGAAAAATTGAAAGCAAACATCCGAGGACTCAGACAAGCTAAAAGGAACTCAGATGATGGTATCTCGCTCATACAAACAGCTGAAGGTGGCCTTAACGAAGTATCCAACATCATCATACGCCTCAGGGAGCTTGCCGTTCAAGCAGCCTCTGATACTGTGGGTGACACTGAGAGAAAGTTTTCAGACATTGAATTCCAGAATCTCAAAGATGAGATTCAACGAATCTCACAAGGTTCAGAATTCAATGGCCGCAAGCTTCTCAATGGGGAAGGTGGAATGGTCGAAATCCAAGTCGGGATCCATAATGATCCAACAAACGACAGGATTAAATACGACTCAGTCGAAACTGACTCCAGCCTTGAAAGTCTTGGTCTCGGTGGTGAGACCATTAACAACAAGGAAGGCGCACAGCTATCTTTGGCAAAACTTGACGATGCGTTGGTTCGGGTCAATGGAGTCCGTTCTAACCTCGGAGCACTACAGAATCGTCTTCAATCAGCTAGCAACACGATTGCTATCACTGAAGAGAACTTTAGTGCCGCGAACTCTCGGATTCGTGATGTAGACGTGGCCTCGGAAACTGCCGAACTGACTAGAAATAACATTCTAACTCAGGCAGGTGTTTCGGTCCTCGCTCAAGCGAATCAGGCGACTAATGCTGCTCTAAAATTGATTGGTTAATTACACACCCACTTACCTTCCCTCGAATGAGGGAAGGTTTTTCTATTTTTATTCAATTTCAAATTTAATGTTAGAATAGACCCATGAAGAAAACAGTTCTGATTGTTGGGGTTTCCTCTTTTTTGGGCTCCAATTTGGCGCAATTTTTAAAAGAGACTTATCGAGTCGTTGGGACTTATCACCGAACCCCTGTCGATATGGAAGGGATCACATGCTTCCCATGTGATGTTTATAAAAAAGATTACGTTTCAAGTCTCATTAATGTGATTAAACCAGACTACACAATTTATGCTGTGGGAATGAGCTCTCTTACGGATTGCAAGCTCCATCCTAAACAAGCGGATGCTCTAAATTCTGTGGGAGCCGTCAATGTCTGTACAGCTTCAGAGAGGGTTGGATCAAAATTCATTCTGATTTCATCTTGTTTTGTGATGGGTGGTGATCCGGTTGCTTATAAAGAAAGTGATACTCCCTTTCCGAATACCGTTTACGGGACAACATTATCCTCAAGTGAATATTATGTTCAACGCTCATGCCTGAATTATCTCGTTTTAAGATGCTCGCCACTCTATGGTCGTGCCTATGGACCCAAGCATCCGAATTGGTTTGAGCAAATACAGGCCACTTTGGTAAAGCAACAAGCTATGCCTACCGATGATTCAGTCGTGACCGGTTTTTTAGATGTTTTTATATTAGCTCGAGTCCTGAAGGCCATAATGGAATCTGGTGTGACGAATCGGCTTTTCCAAGTTTCTTCGAGAGACTCGATGACTCGTTATGAGTTTGCTCGATTAGTGGCAAAAACATTTAAACGAGATGAAAATTTTATTCAAAAAGGCTCAACACCATTCCCTGCAGACAATGGCGGATTGGGAGCACAGTTTTCTTATCGTTTAGATAATTCAAATACAGAAGGATTCTTGGGGTTAACAATGCCAACCATTGAAGAATCGCTTCAATTTACTCTAAAAAGGCTCACCTCTTAGCGATTAGCGAGACGAGTTTTTGATAAATTCTGTGAGATAGTATTTTACCAGTGGTTCGATTTCCAC
>CANFNX010000073.1 GCA_947448495.1 Bacteriovoracaceae bacterium
AGGCCTGTATGCTGCAGATATCGAAGAATTATTTCAACACAAAGACAGCATTGAAATAAAGTGTGACTACTGCCGCAAGGTTTACAATATTTCCAAGTCTAGTATTCTAGCTAATTAATCTACTTAAAAGGATTAATGAATTTTAGCTCTAGGCCAAGTTGTTTGGGTCCACTTAAAATTCGTTCAAAGATTTGTGAGTCTTCATACATACCACAAAAATTTTCTGCTCTTGCACCATTGGCCAGAACAAGGTTCGTAAGTTTCGTTCTTTTTACCTGAAAATTTGAATTATTTTTTTCAAAATCATACCAACCTTTGCCTTGATCAGGCATATCAACAAATCGTGACTCACCTGAGGTAACTAAGACCAGATAATCATTATTATTTTTTGCCTTTAAAAGGGCTTCGGCCAATGCATGTTCTAAATCATTCAGAACACCTCGCGCCCGTATCAAATCCTTCTTATTCAATGCCTCAAGAAAACTAAAATCGCGAATAATCATCAAGTGCTTATGAGAAACTTTTCTGAACGAATCATAAATTGTTTTAAAATCATCGGTAATCGAAGAGAAACATGTTTGTTTATCACAGGTCTTATCAAAGAAAACATCATTCTGGACCATAGGAACAGGTTCACGGTAATGAAATGTTTGTCCAACAGGTGTTTGTTGTTTTCTGACCCAATAATAAAGCGAGGAGAGAAATTCTTTACCAGCATCCTGACAACGATTCATAGAAAGAAGAGACTGTTCGTCGCTGGCCCCAATTTCCAAAATGCCAGTATTGTAACCATTATTTATCAGGTAGCTCCAGATAGGTCTAAGACTTGCATCTTCACAGCTTTGTTTAATATTTTTTTTGCCCGTTAATTGAGAAAGGAAGCTAGCCGAAGCCGAATTTCTTAATTGATAGAGATTATAGTCCCAGGTTTTTCCGATACATGTATTCTCTTCAAACGCAGTTTTTTTTTCGCCTGCAAATTGAAATCGGATCATCGCAAACTGCTCTTCTTCAAGGCCTGCGATTTGAAACCAAATGATCTTAGTGGGTAAAACACCAAACTCATGTTTCTGCATATTCAGACTTGTCACTTGCGCACAGCCTACCAATACAAGACAAGCAAGGAACCACTTCATTTTCCTTCTCCTTCAAAACTCTGCCTAAAATCATCCATCAGAGCGCTAACACCAAAAGTTTGCTCGAAAGATAAAATGTAAAAAACCGCCAATCCTAAAAAGATCTGACCCAAAAACTGGAAAACCAATTTATCAAATTGATTGAGACCTAAGTATAGCAGAAACATGATAACCATTTTGAGGTATAGGCGTTTTTGGTACCGAGCTTTCTTTACTGAAATGATAAGGAATAAGGCGCCAAACACCATAAAAGAAACTGCAAGAAGGTCCGCCTGATGGGAGAAAAAAGCTGCACAGAGTAGAGCGGCAATAATCGGGAGGCGAGAAATAATTTTTTGTTGAATCAAACTAAATCCGGCCGAAAGCATAATCGTTTGAAGAAGCAGACAAAGGCTACCTGCAATAAGTGGGATGGCGCGAACTTTTGTCCAAGAAATGGTACTAAAATCTTTCAAACTGATGAAGGAATAAAAACCAAAATAAATAACAACGCAAAAACAAACTAAATAGGAAACAAAACGGGCAGGATGGTTTGGTAAACCAAACTGAACGATCATTTTGAGAAAAAATAAACTGGAAATGATACCCAAAACCAAATGGGTTCCAGTGAGGAAAGAACTATCCATCGTGCCATCCGCCAGATAAAATATTAATCTGATTATAAACATTTTTGGGTAATTGTCTTAGAGTCATTTTTTGAAAAAATGATACGCAGCGTGATCAAGGAGGCCTATGGACGCGACAATGGAAGCCAGTCGAGAAATCATGTGGAACATCCCTTTATGGATGAAAGTTGGTATGTACCTGGCCCTCGCCGCTGCTTCTGCAGTTTTTGCTAAGGGACTATTGGAAAAATATCAGTACGTCACACAAGGCAAAGATCCGAAGTCTCTTCTTCCGAAGAAATTGAACATTGAAAACTTTCTTAGAACAATTTTCTTCCAAGGTAAAGTCACTAGAGATCCTTATGTGGGGATTTTCCACTCATTTCTCTTTTACGGATTTGTGACACTTTTCATTGCCACGGAATTTGTCGCCATTCAGTTTGATACTCCTTTTAAGATTTTTACAGGCACAGCTTATAAAATTGTCTCTTTTACAGCTGACATCGGTGGTCTTTTTGTTCTCCTTGGTATCTGTATGGCCTCATACCGCCGTTATGTGAAAAGACCGAAATACCTTTCGGCGACAAAACCAAATCAAGAAAAATTTATGTATGCCATGCTCGCTGCTTTAGTGGTGGTGGGCTATTTGCTTGAAGGGATTCGTATCCTTGGCACGGGAATGCCGGTAGGTGAGCAGTCTTGGTCTCCCATTGGATTCGCTCTTGGAAGTGTCTTTGGGGCTTTTGGATTAGGCGATTCAACTTGGGCCGGCATTTATAAAACACTATGGATGCTTCACATGCTAAACACCATGGCGTTTATCGCTTCTCTGACTCATTCAAAGTTTTTCCATATCATTGCCCTTCCACTGAACGCCTTAATCACGCCTTATCGCCGTGGAGCGGTTTTGAATCCTATGGATTTTAATAACGAGAATGCTGAAACGTTTGGTCTTGGAAAAATCTCTGAACTCACCATGAAAGAGCGTCTCGATACCCTGGCCTGTGTTGAGTGTGGTCGCTGTACTCAAGTTTGTCCGGCCAACCAAGCAGAAAAACCACTCGATCCAAAATTGATTGTCACTAAAATGCGTGACACCATTGCTGGTCAACCTCTTGAAGCAAAACTCAAAGGTGAGGACATCAATCTTTGGGACAATCCGATTTATGCCTCTAATGAGCTTGATTCGTGTACAACTTGTGGTGCTTGTATGGAAGAGTGTCCGGCCAATATTGAGCACGTACAAATGATCATGGATCTTAAGCGCTACAAGGCCCTCACTCTGGGAGATCTTCCTCCTGCTGCGGCGGATGCCACCAACAAAATTAAAAATAATGGTAACCCTTGGGGAATTTCTCAGGATGACCGCTTTAAATGGGCCGAAGGCATTGATGTTCCAGTGATCGAAGCTGGGAAAAAAGTGGATTACCTCTATTACGTTGGATGTGCTGGCTCTTACGATGCTTCTAACCAAAAAGTGGTTCGCGATACAGTCGCCCTGCTTAAAAAAGCAGGAGTTTCGTTTGCTGTGATGGGGAAAACCGAAAAGTGTAACGGGGATCCGATTCGTCGTTTTGGTGATGAATACTCATTCTATGAAATCGCGATTGAAAATATCGCGAATATGAGACAATACACATTTGATAAAGTTGTGACCCATTGTCCACACTGTCTTCATACTATCGGAAAAGAGTACGCGAAATTTGATGACGGGGCATTCGAAACTGTTCACCACACTGAGCTTTTATCTGAACTCCTTCGAAGTGGAAAATTAAAGGCCCTGAAAGAAGTGAAGGATCAACTGACATTCCATGATCCGTGCTATCTTGGCCGTCACCATGGTCAGTATAATGCTCCTAGAGATATTTTAACTTCCATTCCTGGTCTAAAATTGACAGAAATGGAGAAAAATAAAGATAAGGCCCTGTGCTGTGGAATGGGTGGCGGTAATATGTGGTACGAGCTGCCTGAAGGCCATCACCTGGCCCATAACCGACTAGAGCAAATTGGTGAAACAAACGCTCCAAAACTTGCCACATCGTGCTCATATTGTATGATTAACTTCAACTCCTCTAAGGGAACAGTTAAGAAAACTGAGGAACTACAAGTTGAAGATGTTGCCTCTATTCTCGCAAAATCAGTCTTATAAAAAACTGGGCACAGCTCTTATGGGGCTGTGCCTTTCTTTTACTTCTTTTGCTCAAACAACACCTATCCCGACTCCTGCTTCCATTGATTACCCTGGTATTCTGGAAAGTCTTGAAAAACTTATTTCTATCGATAATACCAAGTTCACTAAGAAAAATGATTTGCTCCTAAAAAAGGCAAACGGCTTGCCTAATCTTGGTGGCGTTTCTCTCATTGAGCTTGATCCAGACTTTTTAAATTCTGTGATTCTGCACTCTTCACCAAGTTACGTGAAACTTGCCTCTGTCGATAAATGCCGTTTTTATGATTCCATCATCAATGACCTGCTCAGAGATGCTGAAGGTCAGATTAAAAATGTATTCATTACCTACGTCACAAAAAATAATGAAAAAGAAACAGCACTTATTTCAAAGCGCGATTTTATCAATAATGTCGTTCCGAATGAATGTCCAGAGACCTCTAAAATCGTGGATCAATTTCAAATCAAGAATTTGGACAAAACGATTGCCTCTTCAAATTTTGAGCATCCTACCAATCAGGATCAATGCCGTAACTATTTCGTTGAATGGCTAAATAATCCTCGCTCAGCCTATTTTTGCAAGCTTCATGAATTTATGAAAGAGGCGAAAGCCGGCTCGGGGGACTTGAAAGATCTTCCTCAGCGTCAGGCCATTGCCAAAATTTTAGAAAAAAAACTCACACCACTTCGAAGGGACTACCTCGAAACACTATGTGAGAATTTTGATAATGAAGAAATGTTTTGTAATGAATTTCTAAGCGTTTCCTTTTGGACGAAAGTCGCCAATGGAGCGGAAAATCGAATCTACGCTGAAGACATTTGTATGGGAGTCATGAATTCCAAATCTCTGACTGATGCTCAATTAAAACAATGCTTAGGTAAGATGAGAAAAGAAAATGATTTATGCCTTTATCCAGGAGGGCGCAATCAGGGTCTCACCCCGGCTCCTCAGTGTGATAATCTGGCCACGGCCCTTAATTACTCTACCCTTAGATCTGATTTTAAAGACTGCCCGGCCTCCAGTGATCAACATATCGTTACAAATATGGGACGAATCATTCTTAACCTTTCCAAGGAAGCCATACCTAATCACAGTGGTCCATGTTCTGCCTTATCAACTGGTGTGACTTTTGATTTTAATAAAAGATTTAATAATGATGAGGGTTGGAAATTTGAAGCTTGTTATGATGATCAACTCAACGAAAAAGAAGTTTGTTTCAAAACTTTTTTTGGTCAATACGGCAATCTTTCAGAATCGTATACAAAAGTGGTTGAAACCATTCTCCAAAGAACTAAGGGTGCTGATCGTAATGTCTCATGTAAAATGATCGATTCTGAAGACTTTAATCCCGTACTTTTAGAGTATAAATCTGGCTGTTTCATCATTTATGAGAGGAATAAATGTTTTGTCTCCGATTGCAAACATAGAATCGTCTTTAATGATCGAGTTATCAACAACATACGGCTGAAGAATAGAGTGACTCTGGATTACTTTCCCACCAATATTACAACCGAACGCTTTTCTCAACACTATCTTTTGACTCGTGATTATCGCAAGGAAGGCCGAACGATCAATAGCATCGTGTCTGTCACTAATTTTTTCAAAAAGAATAAAACGGGGATGATACATGGAGTGGGATGTGCTGAAGATCTGCTCCCCTCTTTTTATAAAACTCATTCACTCAATCAGTGTTCACCACTTCCATTTATAATCGATGGCATCATCACGGAGTCAGATAAGACTGTTTTTGTGACCAGAACGGCGATTGATACGGTTCAGGCCCCACGACTGATTAGTTGGAGTTCCGTTTTCTCGGCCGTTAAATCCTACCAACGTTTTCACCCTTTAAGACTGTGGACACTGTATGCTTTGGATTAATCTGATCTTACTCTCATTCAATTTGATGGCCAAAGATCTTCCTAAGTTTTTTACGAAGCATTCTTTGGATAGTATACGCTTTATCACTCATGATGGGCGATTCACCTATATCCAAAAAAAACAAGGTGTCTTAGGTGTCGTCAGTAGCTTCAAAACCACTGATTTTATTTCCAATAGCTCACAAAATGATTTTTTAATGAGAGGCTCTCGCTTTAAGCAGCGTCTGATTATTGAGGTCATGCCAGACTCACATCAAGAAATGAATTTACTTAAAAATTTTCAAATCATGGTGGTGGACTGGGGAAAAACTATTCCGACGGAAGTTGGTCAGGGAAGAGGCGCAAGACTTCATTTAAACGATGAGTGGATTAGCTTTTATTCCCCTAGTGACAGATTAATTACGGTAAAAAATATTCTCACTCAAAAAAAATATGACATTAAATTGTCTGCGAAGCTTTCCCCTTTCTTCATTCCAGAAGTAGAAATGGTCTCCAGTGATACGGTTGTGTATTCCGATATCAATGAGAGAGGGGTCGTTGGTTTAATTCAATATAATCTGATTACTCAAAAAGGCATCATTCTCTACAAGAGCTCCCAGACAGGGACCAAGCTTGAGCTTTGCCAAGGCAAAAACTATCTTGCTATCGGAGAATTTCCTTACGATGACATTAACCGTAGCAGCAAGATCTTGAAGATCCCCCTGAACTCAGGAACTAACCTCGCAGGCTACGATACTATCTACAGCTCTACAGATTCTGATCTCGGCAATATCTTATGCATGGAAAAATCACTCTACTTCATCAAAACCATGACCCATATCAAAAAGATGAATGTCAAATTGACCGAGGTGGTAAAACTAGATCTTGCCTCGACTCAAATTCAGACGATGACAGATTTAGGTTCAGTGACACAAATGATTGCCATGGACGAAAGAGTGCTCATCCCGTTTCGTGGAGATTTTTATGTATTAGAGGGTACTTCCAATTTAATGGATGATAAACTTAAGGCCCCAACACAAAAAGTTGAGGAGTTACCACTTGAACTTTAGTCTACTGTTTCTTCTCATTATCATTCCTTGTTTTGCCTTCGATAAGGATTTCACGACAATTAACAATCAAGTTCCTCTTGAATTTAATCAACTGTTTGATTCACTTAAGCTTGAAATCAAAACGCCAGCCGAAAAAATTCGCATGGTAGGGCTTTGCAAAGATCTAAATGATAATATTGGTAATCTCAAAAAAGATCAGATTTTCATGCTCATGAAGACTGAAGTGATTAAAGGTGTTTTAGAGCATAAGTTTTCAAAGTTGCGCCAATTTGATGTCAATACGATGCTAATCTCGAGGCTCGAGCAAGATTATGACTCCAAAAAGAAATATCTAAACTCATTCTCTCGATGGATATGGCTATCTATAATTGCTGAACTTAATTATCGAAAGAAGATGGGAATTATTACGTCATCGACTTTGAATCCTAATCTTTTTGAGGGACAGAAAAGAAACGATGCTCTTCGTTTTGAGCGATACCTCACATACATGAATCCTTGGATTGATAAAATGGATAGTCTTGATGCTTCGGCTTTTAACAAACTATCTAAGGAAGTTTCCTGGTCCATCCTTGAACGTATCAACGATCGCTCGCAATTATTTAAGCGATACGCTTCGACTGCCACTGATGAAAATAAAACGGCTATTTTCAACATCCCACAAAAACTTCTTGAATTGACTCCAGAAGAAGTGAAAGAGATGCAAAAAGACGAAACCCCACTGACTCTTTCTGAACAGTCCAAAAAAATTAAGGTCGAGGCAACCGAGGAAATGGACAAGGTCACCCCGCTGGATATGAGCACAGTCAGCGATGATCTCTCCCAAGAATTGGAGAAAAAGATTCAATCAAGTAAAAAAACTGAATAATGCCATTTTAACGCACAAAATCAATAGTCCTTAGAAGTACCTTTTTAAGCTCCTTTTTTGTATACTTAGCGGGCCCCAATTTCCAATGAAAGGACATGCCATGGCACTCTCAAAAACTCCCTATCGCGGAACCCGGGATTTTTTCCCTGAACAAATGCGCTTGCGGAATTATATTTTCTCTAAAATGGCCGAAGTCTCTGAACTTTTCGCCTACGAACCCTATGACGGACCACTGCTCGAAGAAATTGAACTCTATCGGGCGAAGTCAGGTGAAGAGTTGATTAATGAGCAAGTTTACAACTTTGTAGATCGGGGTGAGCGTGAAGTGGCCATTCGTCCTGAGATGACCCCCACAGTGGCCCGTATGGTGGCCCAGATTCATCGGGAAGTTTCTAAACCGCTTCGTTGGTATGCGATTCCGAATCTCATGCGCTACGAGAAACCTCAAAAGGGTCGCTTGAGAGAATTTTGGCAATACAATGCAGATATCTTTGGTGCACCTGAAAATCTTGGAGATCTAGAAATTATTCAACTCGCGATCGCCATCATGAAATCATTTGGAGCTACCAACGAGCACTTTGAAATCTTGATTAATAGCCGTCGCTTTGTAGATTATGTCTTTGCAGGGCCCATTAATCTCTCACCCGAGATGACCAAAAAACTTTATAAGTTGATTGATAAGAAAAATAAAATGCCGGCAGAAAAGTTTTCGGCGGAAGTTCAGCAAATTACGAGCGATCCCAAGAAAGCAGAAATCTTCGAAAAGTATGTTTCCCTCTCTTCAATGAAGGACATTGAAACCTTTTTCAAAGAAACTTACTCTGGCGCCAACCAAGAAGAAGACTTTGCCAAGAGCCTCAAACCTCTGATGACCCTGTTTTCTCAACTTGAATCACTGGGCTTTAAAGATTTCATCAAATTTGATCCCTCCATCGTACGTGGCCTTGATTACTACACTGATGTGGTGTTTGAAATTTTTGATAAGCACCCTGAGAACCGTCGAGCGATTGCTGGTGGTGGCGCCTATGCCAATCTATTGGCCATTTTTGGAGAAACTCCGCTGCCGGGAATTGGTTTTGGAATGGGCGAAGTTCCTCTGACTGATTTCTTAACCACACACAAACTGATCCCAAGTTTTGCCAAACAAGATGTACAACTTTTGATTGGCTACCTTGATGCATCTGCAGAAAAGACGGCGTTAACAGTGGCCAACGCCCTCAGATCAGGTGGAGTAAAAGTGGAAGTTCTCCTTGGTGAGGCCAAGCCTAAGAAAATTTTTTCTCACTCAGATAAAAAAGAACCCCACTTCCTTCTTATGCTTGGTTCAGATGAAGTGAGCACGAACGAAGTTCAACTTAAAGATTTAAAAACGAAAGCTGTCCACAAAATCAACTTGAGCGATGTGGATAAGATGATTGCTACGATTAAAGGATCACGCTAATGGAAATTGAAAACAACCTCCCAAAAACATTTAACCCTGAAGGTGCTGAAGATAAGTGGTACCAAAAATGGATGGATACGAAATCCTTTAAGCCAAAAAAAGGCAAACAAGGCGAGACTTTTACTATTCTTATGCCTCCACCTAATGTGACGGGAAAACTTCATATGGGTCATGCGCTCGATGCCACGACTCAAGATGCCCTTATTCGCTTTAAAAGAATGAAAGGGTTTGAAACGCTTTGGATTCCAGGCACTGACCACGCAGGAATTTCCACTCAAGCGGTAGTAGAAAAACTCATCTGGAAACAAGAAAAGAAAAACCGCCATGACCTAGGTCGTGAAGAGTTCCTCAAGCGTATTTGGGCCTGGAAAGAAGAATACGGCAGCGAAATCGTTAATCAGCAAAAGAAGATGGGTGTCTCATGTGACTGGGACTATTCTTGCTTTACTCTCGATGAAGTGCCCAACAAGGCCGTCAAAAAATTCTTTGTGATGCTTTTTAATGAAGGTCTCATTTATCAAGCGGATTATATCGTCAACTGGGATCCCATTCTACAATCGGCCATTTCAGATGCTGAAGTGGAGCACAAAGAAGTCAAAGGTTTCTTCTATCACCTGAAATATAAAGTGAAAGAAGATCCAAATATCGAACTCATCATCGCCACCACTCGTCCGGAGACAATTTTCGCAGATACGGCCGTTGCCGTGAATCCGAATGATGAGCGCTTCAAAGATCTCATTGGAAAAACTGCGATTGTGCCGATTTGTAATCGTGAAGTTCCCATCATTGGTGATGAGCATGTGGACATCGAAAAAGGAACAGGCTGCTTAAAAGTGACTCCTGGTCATGACTTCAATGACTTTGAAATCGGTAAACGAAATAACCTGCCTATCATTAATATTCTTAATAAAGATGGCTCGTTTAATACCAACGCTCCAGAAATCGAAGGCCTTAAACCAAAAGATGCTCGAAAAAAAGTGGAAGAGATTCTCATTGAATTAGGTGAGCTCGTAGAAAAGAAAGACCATGTTCACCCAGTTGGACACGGTCAGCGCTCTGACGAAATTGTGGAGCCGATGGTTTCAAAGCAGTGGTTTCTTAACACCACCGCGATGTCTGAAGTGGCGGTGAAGGCGGTTGAAAATGGCGAGATGAGCTTCTTTCCAAAGGGCTGGGAAAATACCTATTTTGCTTGGCTAAGAAATCCTAAAGACTGGTGTATTTCCCGTCAGCTTTGGTGGGGTCATCAAATTCCTGTTTACTATTGTCGTCACTGTAACGCCAAGTGGGCCGCTGAAGAAGCTCCTCATGAGTGTGTTGAGTGTAAAAATAAAGACATCTATCAGGACTCAGATGTTCTTGATACCTGGTTCTCTTCTGGGCTGTGGCCATTATCAACTCTTGGCTGGCCGGATGAAAAAGCCATGGCGGAAAAACGCTTTGATGATTTTTATCCCAATGCCACTCTCGTGACTGGTTTTGATATCATTTTCTTCTGGGTCGCACGGATGATGATGATGGGCATGAAAGTAACGAACCAAGCTCCATTTAAGCACGTTTATATCCATGCGATTGTGAGAGACAAGCAAGGTCGCAAGATGAGTAAGTCTCTTGGGAACGGGATTGACCCCCTTGATATGGTGAAACAATATGGGGCCGATGCCATGAGATTCACCCTGGCGGCAGGCTCTGGCTATAACCGCGACCTTAACCTTGATCCAGAAAGAATTGAAGGTTATCGAAATTTCGTGAATAAGCTTTGGAACGCGTTCCGCTTTATTCACCCTTATCTTGATAAGGCCCAAGATCAGCTCCCAGTGAAATCAGAATGGCACCTCCATGATAAATGGATCCTTGCCGAGCTTAATACGGTCGCCAAATCCATGAATGAAGCTTTGGATGTCTACCGTTTTGATGATGCGTGCTCAGAAATTTACCAATTCGTTTATGAGAAGTTCTGCTCTTGGTATATTGAACTTTCAAAAAACATTCTTTACGGTAATGACGAAAAAGCGAAGATTATTCGCGCCACGATGCTTAAGTACTGCTTTAGAAAAATCGTCACCCTGCTTCACCCGATCGTGCCTTTTATCACTGAAGAGATCTGGGGTTATCTTGAGAATGAGAAATCCCTTCTCATTAATCAAGAGTATGTAGAGTTTGATCCGAGTCTTGAGAATGCTGAAGTTCAAGAGATGATGAATAAATTTATCGATGTCACCACTGGCATCCGTAATATTCGCTCTGCTGTGAACCTGAAGCCTAAAGATGAAATTGATGTTCGTCTTTTCACAGATGATAAGCGTCTAGCGAAGTTTCTTTATGAGTCTCGCCACTTCATGAAAGATCTCGCCAATGTAAAGTCAGGAACCATTCGCAACAAGTCTGCTGAAAAGCCAAAAAGATCTGCGAGTTTTGCCTCGGCCCACACAGAAATCTTTATTCCTCTTGAAGGTCTCATCGATATTAACGATCAGATTAATCGTATTAAGAAAGATATGGAAAAGACTCAAGCTGAATACAAGAAGGTTGAAGCCAAGCTTTCGAATGCCAACTTTATGAACAATGCTCCGGAAGAAGTTCGATCAGAAGTTAAGGAGAAGGCTCAACAGTTCCAGGATAAGCTGAACTCGCTAAGTGAAATTCTTAAAAGTTTTGAATAGCAAAAAGGGCCTCGAAAGAGGCCCTTATAATTTGAAATAACGAATCGCCCGCCCATAGACTTCATCCATATTAAAACGCTTGCGATCTTTGACTGGGCCTGTATTAGCAGTTTGCAAGGCCAGTGTAGGATCGTTCACATTCAGTAAAAGTGAATCTGAGAGAAAATACATAGGGCCATGCTTTTGGGGATCTTCTGAATCATACAGAACAACCAACTTCGCTCCCACATAACTGGCCATACTGGCACAAGGGCCATTAAACGTTATGACACCCTTTGAGAAAGCGAGCATCTTAGCAAGCTCAATCCAGTTTTTATGAACAAAATTGACGTATGTATTTTTCTTTGAAAGTAATTTCAAAAATGGCTCAATCACAAGTTGAACTTTTTCCTGATCATCTGAAGAAAAAAGAACAATCTTTTGCTCTTCAAATTGATTGATCAGCTCAACGAGCTCCTCCTCCACTCCGGCGTGTCGAACAGGAGAAAGATTGATAGCAATATAAGGGACCTCGGCCCAATCAGCAAAAACGGGAACAAGCTCCCGAGATCGCACCTTAATGGGAGGAAAGTTCGATGAAAATAAAGCGTTATAAAGACTGAGAAAATCTTCACACACATGATGCCCCACGGGCCGCGGAGTCTTATGAGTGAGAAGTAGCGTTTTCCAGCCATCTGAAAAGCCTAAGCGCTTTTTTGCTCGAAGACCAATGCCTAAGCAGGCATCCACAAAGGAATTTGTAAGCGATATAAAAAGATCTACGTTGTTATTAATTTTAGCGTTCGCCGTATAGGGGTGAACATCTAAAACGGAGGCTATCTCATCCTCGTCAAATTCGTGATAAAAAGCACTGAATGGCAGAAGATTTAAAACCTCGATCTGTTTTTTGGGAGTGATAAAATGAAAATCTGCTTCAGGATATTTTTCATGGAGTTGATGCAGTAATGGAAATGAGAGCAGTCGCTCCTGCAAATCAAAAGGCAGCTTAATGACGATGACCTTAACCTCATTTTCCTGAGGGATTTCGGTTACTAGATTTTGTTCTGCCGGTGTAGCCATAAAATGGTAAAATAGCTGGTTGCTAAAGCTGGTATGAATGCATTTATTATCGGCACAGTCACGAGTAACAAAAAGAAAAAACCACCTAAACTGTAATGAATTAAATTTACCAGGATATCTTTCAGACAACCCCAGAAATGAAATTGATGACGAGACCATGAATAATCAAGGAATTGCATCGCTAAGAGCAAAGCAAACAAGAATAGTCCAACTGGGTATAACAGAGGAAAGAAGTTTAGAAAGAAGGCCAGGGTCCCCAGCACACCGATCAGCATGATTTTTTTGAGTTCATTTTTGAAGGTTTCGGCCAGCCCCATTTTGACCTTTTCCAAGGCGAGTTGCCTGCCCTCTAGTTGTAAATGCTCCACCAAGGCCTTCTCGATCCTAGCACTTAGAACAGCATTAAAGGGAGAGGCCAAAATGCCGGCGACAAAAACAAAAGTCCAGCTCATAAACATAAAGACAAAAATGATTAGCACAGCTGAGAGAATTTTTGCCAAAAGTCCGGCATGATCAGAGGTCAATACGTACCCTTTAAAAAGGGACATGAACTGTTCAGTGTTGGTGTAGATATAAAAAATGACCATGAGATAAACAAAGAGAGCGATGAGTGTGGGAACAATCGCTAAGAGTAAATTGACCGGATCCTTGGTGATCATTTTCACGGCCAAAGGAAACGAGCGGAATAAATCCTTCATTCAAACATCCTAAGGAAAAACAAAGCGCAGGTAATTAAATCCTCCACGCTCATCGCGAATAAGGCCAAGCACCACAGATGTTCCCACTTTTGCATCTCCCAAATATTCCGTCGATTCATTTACATTCGTCTTCGGTTTTGAAAGTTTTCCAGAGGAGACATACCAAGCGATTTGCTGAGCCTCGGTTTTTGTTTCCGTACTGTTATCAATATTCACATAGCTATAGCTTTCTGCTGGATCTGCCAAGGCGACAATCTTATCGTTTTTGGCGGGAAAAGCCGTAAGACTAACTCCATCAGATTGGATATCGGTTAAAGTGGGATTATTGTTTAAGGCTCGGCCAGAAACGGCTTTAATCGTTTTAAACGCCTTATGAGTTTTTCCATCGACGACAAAAGTGAAGATAGTGATGTACCCCACTCCATTGATCCGTTCACGATTGGAGCGACCGGTGAGTAGTGTACCGGGAATAGTGATCGCTTCAACTTCTTGAGCAGCACCCGTATAGGCATGTGAGCTGCCCAGATCAGTGTCAGTGATTGTATTTATGGTATAAGAACCACTCACAGTAGCTGGGTCATTATCACAACTCACAGTTGCGCCGTAGGCAATTCCAGGATCGATACAACTCACGACACTTCCCGTGATCGTTCTGCCGCCACCATCCACGTCAGTCACATAGAGTTGTAAACTGACTGTATCACCTGGACTGACCTCAGGCTTATCGGCTACAACTCCTAAAATGCGAAAACTTCCTAGCGTCTCGACCTTGCGAAAAGTGTCATCGGAACACGAGAGTAAACTCAACAAAATAAGAAAGAATATAAGTTTCATTAGAACTCTCCTTTCACACCAAAAGTTGGAAGGATGGGTAATCCTCGCACTTTTTTGTTTTGAGAATAGTCATAGGAGTACTCCACACTTTGATAATTGGGAGAATTAAGCAAATTCAAGATATCCACATAGGCGGTAAGTATCCAGGTATCATAAATAAATTTGCGATCGATTCTGAAATCAAGTTGCTTAAAGGCATCAAAGCGTTGGGAATAAATTCGGCCAGCGATAGGAATATAAACATCATTATTACTATCGTAACTTGATCCATTCACGGGCGTATAAGGCAGGCCCGTCACAAAGCGAAAGCGACCAGAGAAAGTCCAGCGCTCTTTATTGTAAGCTCCAATCAAATTCAGATTATGGGTTTGATCAAAATCAGAGGGACGTGTGCCAAAACTGGGAATATGACGCCGGCTTTTGAGATAAGTGTAAACAACTTGCGAGCTCCAATTATCTTTACGGTACTTGGCCTGTACTTCTCCCCCGACAATGGTTCCAGTTCCAGAATTTGTATATTGTTTCTTGATATCAGGGTACACCAAGTCTTTAAGCTCTTTATAAAAGTAGTTATTCGTAAACTCCAGGCCCTGATTAGTGCCTTCACGAAAATCCTTGGTAAATCCCATCGTATAATGAAAAGCGTAAGGTGAGCGCACATCCTTATTGCCGTACTTCGCTGAACTCTCCTGGGGCTGAGGGGCCTGAACATATTTCCCCCAAGAACCACGCAAAAGAAGACTTGGATCATACTGATGGCGAATTTGAAAACGTGGCTGCACATGAGTTTCAGTATTGATGGTAAAATGATCCACACGAACATTGGGAAGATAGGTCCATTTGGATCCTTCAGAAGGTTTGAACTCTTGGCGCAAATAGGCGCCCAGCTGAGTCTGCTGCGAAATCGTTTCAAACTTGCGATTTTCTCCAACTGAAAATGGTGTACCCACTCCTCCCACATTGTAATTCGTTGGAAGAT
>CANFNX010000074.1 GCA_947448495.1 Bacteriovoracaceae bacterium
AGTGGAACTTCGCTCAAAAATTAAAGTTTCTGATCCTGATGGGTGTCGAGTGCTTTCGGATTATGGAGTTAGTCAAAATTGGGGTCCCGTTTTAAAAAAACAAATCGCCGAGCTCATGAGTAAGTACGTCATTGAGCTACAGTCGGATAAAGACTATTACGCTAAAATTCAGTCTTTTATTGATGGAATTTCCGATAACACATTGGCGGCTGAGGCTTTTTTAAGTTGTGGGGATTTGGCCAAAGAGGAAACATGTTACACTGAAAGTGTTCAGAAGCTCGCCCTTGATAAACTCTCACCCTTGCATTTACCAGAGGCCCATGCTTTAGACCTGGCCAAAATGTACACTGAGGCACATCCCATAATTGAGATCAAAGGTTATTTGAAAAGTTATTATCGGACTTTTGTATCATCTCATCGCTCTTTAACAGATGCTGAGGCCCAAAGGCTTTGGAGTCAGTGTCACTCGGGGACAATCAGCGATGATCCTGTTCCTTCGGGACAGTCATTCTCAGTGGGTGATGGCTACATAGTGAGTTCGATTTATAACTGTCTCAATACAGGTTTTTCAGCCTCACTCAAGGTACTTATCGGGCAGATGGTTGTTGGTGATAAGGTGGTGGAGCATCCGAAAGAAGAAAGGATGCTATTAGAAGAAATGGGTCCTGAACTTAAAGAGAGTTTGACGAATCTTTATATCGCTAAAAGAAATTATGAGCGAGCACGAGTCAAAGCTTTCATTTTATCTGATGAGCAGAAAATTCGTTCTCAAGTCTTAGGAGATTTTTCATGGGTCAAAGACATCATCAACCCAGTGAGCATTGAAAAAGATTGCCATAAAGTAGCCTTGGGAAAAATCACATTTCAACTCTTGTATGATCTCAAGGGGGCTGCATTTGGTAAATATATTGAAAGCGCATGTCAAGATATTCCAAAGTCCAGCGAGTTTACGACTTGGTTAGATCAATCCAAGTCTGTTTTTAAAGACAAGATGATGGCAGGTCTTGAAAACCGAATTTCTGAACTTGCAAAAGAGCGAGCGAAGGAATGCGTGATAAAATTTCCGCTTGATACAAACGTGAATCGGCTAAAATATAAAGTGGATAGAGAAGCCTGTCTTGTAAGTGAGTGGCCTAATCTTGAGTCCCGAGCTTTAACTGAATTTCAGACGGATCCTCTCGTAATCAAATTTAAAATTGATCTCAGCACGGTTAAAACTCAGCTTGATCTAAGCCGTCGTCGTAAGCAACTCATTGTGATTAAAGAAAACTTTTAATCGCGTTTATAGCCATCAAGAAAT
Organism: Bacteriovoracaceae bacterium; assembly: GCA_947448495.1. Taxonomy (GTDB): domain Bacteria; phylum Bdellovibrionota; class Bacteriovoracia; order Bacteriovoracales; family Bacteriovoracaceae; genus Peredibacter. The sequence continues at coordinate 1,301 of CANFNX010000074.1, forward strand.
TCTTTTTTAAATTCAAGGTAGCGATCCTCAAGGATCGCTTGCCTTGCTCTTGAGGCCAGAGATTTATAAAAAGAAATATTGTGGGCCGTTGCCAGAATTTGTCCTAGGATTTCATTCGAGTCAAATAAGTGTTTAATGTAGGCACGAGTAAAATTCGTATTAACGTAATCTTTTAGATTCGGCTCAATGGGAAAGAAATCGCGGCGATAGTTTTTGTGTTCAATGCGTATCTTCCCACGATTCGTGAACAAAGTTCCACCGCGAGCAAACTTGGTTGGAATGATACAGTCACTCATGTCCACGCCATTCTCCCAAATCATCAGAAGATCTTCTGGCATGCCCACGCCCATCACATAGCGTGGTTTATCTTTTGGCATAAGAGGGGCGGTGAATTTGACCACTTTTTCCATATGTTCAGGACCTTCACCAACGGACACGCCACCGATGGCGTAACCTGGAAGATTTCTTTTCGTGACTTCTTCAATACAGACTTCTCGGTATTTGTCATAAACACCACCTTGCACGATTCCGAAGAGGGCCTGCTTAGGATTGGTCCAAGCTTCGACACAACGATCCAGCCAGCGGTGAGTTCGAGCAATAGAGTTTTCGACGTATTTCTCTGTGGCCGGATAGGGAATACACTCATCAAAGGCCATCATAATATCAGAGCCAAGATTTTGTTGAACCTGAATGGAAATTTCTGGAGTCAAAAGAACGTTCTCGCCTTTGGCCCCTTTAAAGTTTGCTCCTTCTTCAGTGATGGAATTTTTCTGAAGGGAAAAAACCTGGAAGCCACCGGAATCTGTTAGGATCGGTCGATCCCACCCCATAAATTTATGCAGCCCACCGGCCTTGGCCACAAGCTCCGAGCCTGGAGTCAGGTGAAGGTGATAGGTGTTCGAAAGCATGATTTGAATATTCAAATCCACGAGCTCTTTAGGCTGAAGGGCCTTAATCGCTCCGTGTGTTCCAACGGGCATAAAAACTGGTGTCTCGATATCGCCATGTGGAGTGTGAATAATTCCAGCGCGAGCGCCACAATTTTTGTCGACATGTTGGAGAGTAAATTTAAAGTGATTGTTAACTTCAGAGCGCACATTCATAAGTGAACTATCCTTGGCATAAGTTGTTTTCCAGAGGCCAAGGCCCCGGCGTTTCCAGTAAGGAAGTACGAATGCGTGGACTTTATCAAATTCTCATACCTTTGTTGAGCCTTTTCCTGGTTCGGGTAGATCTTACAGACCTGACTCCGCTTGAGTTCGAAGTTCAAGTGGTTAAAGTCTATGATGGCGATACTGTCCTTGTGAAAAAGGGGGGCTGGGCCCAAAAAGTCAGGCTCTCCCGCATCGATGCCCCAGAAAAAGAGCAGCCTTATTTAAGTGGTCGTAAAGGAGCTGGGCAGTTCTCAAAAGCTTGCCTCACTAAGAATCTTGGGAAAACGGCGCTGCTAAAAATTGAAGGGCATGATCTTTATCACAGGATTTTAGGTGACGTCGATGGAGTGAGTTTCAGCTTATTAGAGCAAGGATGTGTGACGCTCTACCCTTATGCTGGATTTGATTCAGTGGCCGAGAAATTTGACTATTTGAAAAGCTATATGAAAGCAAGGCAGATGCGACAGGGTCTATGGGCCTTTGCAGGGATTCTCCAACCAAAGGCCTGGCGGAAAAAATCGAAAATTAGAAAGCGAAGCGTACACCGGCGGTGGCACCAACGAGTTGGTTACCAAAGGCTTTATCGGCCTGAACAAAAATCCTTGTCCAAGGAAGATTAACTTGGACACCGGCAAATCCACGGTAAAGAAATGGATTCACTTTTCCGGTTGAGTTCACGTTTGCGCTCGAAGAAATTGTACCGGCAGACACATTCGTTCCACAGGTTCCATTACAGACAACGTTTGAATCTTGAGAGTTCAAATTTCCTTTCCCTGTTGCTGACCCCATGTTGTAGTCCGCTCCCAGACCTCCATAAAGACTAAGAACATACAAGATTTGAACCGAGGATGAAAGTTCAAGAGGGATAGAGTTTGTTGCAACATCAATGGAGGCATCAGGATTGGCAATAATGCTACTTGTATACGTTCCCGTTGTGGCGTCAGTGTAGCTTAAGTCTTTTTTGATTTTAGAATTCACTTTTAAAGTCGTGCTATTATGCTCGAAACCTGTATGGATTTTGACTCCTCCCCATCCCAAGAGTTTAGACCCTTTCGGCTTGACCCAATCATAGCTAAAATGCATTCCATAGGATGCTAGTTTTGCACTTCCATTAGTGTCAGTTTGATTCATGTTGTAAGTATAGTTCATACCGTTGATATACACATTCAAACGGTTGGTTTCGAGACCCAGGATTTTTTGTGTATCCATCCAGCCAAGATTTGTTCCAATGAGTAGGCCTGCTTGGATTCCAGCTCCTGAAATGGGAGAGTCTGTAGCCTTATTCTTTTCGAGGTCTGCACCGACGCCGATGCCTGCTCCGATAAGAAGAACTGACATATTCGAAGCATAATCGGAGCCGATCCCCTTGCCGGCCATGACCGAAGAATTGGCCATCCCTTTCATCAAACGATCGGGTGTGCTTGCGCTTGGAAGTCCTTTGTTAATATCATTTTCTATTGTTTGAACTTGCGCCGCGAGAGCATCTGCTAAAGGTTGCGCCAGGCCAGCTGTATTATTGAATTTCAGCTTGAAAATCTGCGCACTCGAAGGTGTCGCATAGAGAGCGAGAGTCGCGATGGTAATGAATTGGCAGAATTTCTTAATCATGGCCTTGATCCTTAATCAGGGGAGGATAATTCAACGATTCTATAGGGTTTGGCGATTGAGAGGAACTCAGAATATTTTACCTTCTGGACTGACAAACTCTGTTAGAGGTGATACCTCATCTCAAAAATATTATTAACTTAGGAAGATTTATGGCTTTTATCAATACACCACTGCACCCTGGTTTGGAAGGTTTTTTTAAAGAAGAAGGCCTTAAAACAGCAACTGCCATTCAGCGAAAAGTGATCCCTGAGATTCTCAATCGGAAATCAATTATCGTTCTTTCTGAGACTGGTTCAGGTAAAACTCTCTCTTACGCTCTTCCGATTTGCAGTAAATTGAAAACCAAAGAGGATGAAGGTGTAAAAAATACAATGAATGGTGCTCCTTACGCCATGATTGTAGCCCCTACTCGAGAACTGGCCACTCAGATCTATGGTGTCTTCAAGAGCATCTCTCACCACACGAAACTTCGCGTGCGTGATCTCACTGGTGGAGACACCAATGCTAAAATGAAATCAGTGGCCAGTAGTCCCTACGAAATTTTAATTGCGACTCCCTCAAGAATTAAAAGTGCCCTTCAGCACAAAGAACTGAATTTGAATCAGCTTCAATATGTGATCTTTGATGAAGCGGATCAGCTTTTTGATATGGGTTTTAAGAAAGACCTGGATTTTGTTATCGAATATTTTGATATGAACATGACTCAGTTTGGATTTATTACGGCGACACTTCCCACTGAAGTTGAGCAGTTTATTGTGGAACGTTTCCCGATGATCAAGTTTGAGCGAATTGCAGCGAGTGGTGAGTCCCACGCTCCACAAAGTCGTATTGAAACCTACAATGTGACTGTCACTCCGGCAGAAAAAAATATGGTCGTGAAAATGTTCATGGAGCAACAAGCTCAGGGACGCGGAATTATTTTCACCAATCAAAAGAATCAAGCCGAAGAAGTTTTCAAATACATCTCTGAAAAAATGCCGAAGCTTAAACTCAAGCTTCTTCATGGTGACCTTGAAATTAAAGAAAGAGAAAGTGCCATTCGTTCATTTGTGGAAGGTAAGGCACAAGTACTCGTGGCAACTGATATTGCCGCCCGAGGGATTGATATTAAGGATCTTGTGTGGGTGGTGAATTATGGTTTACCTAAAACGGCGATCTACTATCTTCACCGCTGTGGACGTGTGGCCCGTGGTGGCCGTAAAGGTATCGTTTACAACCTCGTTGCTTCTCATGACTCAAAAATGATCTCTCAAATTAACGAGGCAATCGCCAATCAAAGACATTTAAATTTGGATGTGATTCCTGAAGAAAAGCTGAAAGCACAAAGTGAACGTATGGCAGCGAAAAAACTTGAGACTAAACAGCCGGCAACTTTCAGAGGTCAGTCAAGTAAGCCAGCTGCTCGCGCCGAACTCGTCGATCGTGCTGGCCGCAAGGTAAAGTCTTCCGGACGAGGCCGAGTGGCAGCAAAAGCTGATTATAAAAAAGGAACATCTGTGGCCCCTACGAAACGAAATCGTGGAGTTAAGCGCCGATAAAATCCTGAATCTCTTGGCGTCTTTTGTGAGTGTCTTCAAGACCAAGTTCCATTAAGGGAATGGTGTAGCACTTATCAAACGCCAGATAACTTAAAAGATCAAGGCCCTCTTTCCCTGAAACCCCGATCCCCTTTAAAAGATAGCGAAGCATGGCCGGAAGTTCTTCATTTAACTTTTCGGTCATTTTTCCCAAATCTTTTGATGGTCTCAGCATCAAGATCGGAATCGATTTAAATTCTTCTTTATGACCTTCCTTGATAAGAGAATTAATTTTCATCATCCTCTCTACATCGGCTTCAAGAGAATCTAAGAAAACAGCATTCATCATGATACCCGTGATCTGGCCAATAGTAGGGACTTTGAAAGGGGAGAGGGCAACTTCTTGCATGCGTTGTTGGTTGTGAGGAAATCTCACTCCAATGGCGATAATTTTATCCGCTCCAAGGTGAATGGCCGGAGAGAGTGGAGTGGTTTGTCGGATACATCCATCTCCATAATAACTTTCTTCCACTTTGATCGGAGGAAAGAAAAAGGGAATCGCTGATGAGGCCATGATGTGATTAATCGTGATATGACTTCTTAGTGAGAAGCGATCCGAGCGCGACCAGTCTGAGATATCTGCTGACCCCTGATAAAAAACCACATTGCTGCCTGAATTATAATTAGTGGTTGAAAGAGCAACTCCACGGAGCAATTTTGAATGAACATTCTCATTCAATTGGGAAAAATCAATTTCTCGATTTAAAAGTTTTTGCAAAGGAGTCGTATCGAGTAAATGGTTTATGTGACTTCCCGAAGGTGTTAATCCACCTAATACAGCGCCCCCTAACCATTTTACTCCTAACTCTGAAATCGTTCTGGCCCTTAGATCGTAAACGTCTTGCGGTTTAAGTTTTTCCCAGAGGCCTATGAGATTGGCAGTGGCCATATCCCAATCATGTGCGTGAGAAGCCAGATAAGAGGAATTTATGGCGCCGGCAGAGTTTCCAGTTATGACATCAAAAAGATTTTTCTCTTTTTTGGTAATTTCATAAATGCCTCTCACGACACCGACCTGGTAAGCCGCTCGGGCCCCACCACCTGTCATCACTAATCCTAAATTTTTCTTCATAAAATAATTATGCCAAAACTCTCGTTTCTTGCACCAGGATGTTATTGGATCAAAAGAGGCAGTTAAAGATGCTTGGCCAGGGCCTCAGCACTTTCCAGAGGGTGACCGAACCCATCTCCACAAAGATAGAGCCCAGCTGAGATTTTAGCAAAGGGCGCAGGGTAAAGAGAGAGTGGTTTTGAGAAGCGCCATTTTTTGAGTTCGAATGTTTCTAATTCCCAAGAACTTAGTGGGGAGCGGCGATAGACATTAATCAGTTCGGACAATAAGTCCGTATCAGAACGCTCAAACACGCTCTCGGCCAAGGCCGAAGAAAGTTTTAGCACAAGTCCGTGAGGATGTAAGTTGCGCTCACGAGTGAAGTTAAATTCATGACCCTCAAAATCAAAAGATGATAAGGAAGTGACATCACCTTTCAGAATTCCAAGAAGAATAATCGCTTTAGAGTATTGAATTTTTCTCAATGCGCTCGCTTCTGAGAGAAGAAGATTTTTCTCCATCAGCTCAACGGCCTGTGGAACAGGAGCAGTGAGAATCAAGTTTTTGCAATGAATCTTTAGTCCTTCTTCAGTTTCAAGCTCAAAATCCGTTTCAAGGGGAATGATCTTATGCAGTTTTTGCTCGCGCATGATCCTTAGATTGTGAGACATTTTTTTGGCCAAAGCATTCATCCCGCCTGGTAAATAATCACCTTTGGCAGTGTTGATCACATCATAGGCAGAGAGATAAGGATGATGATCGAGAAAGAGAGCTCCATGATCAAGACCCAAATCATTGATCCGTCTCGTCGCAACACGACCCCCAAGGCCCTTAGACTTTTCTAGGATGAGCGGGTTTTCTCCCTTGGCCGAGAGCAACTGGGCCAGATAAAGTCCAGAGATTCCTGCCCCTATGATGACGGTTTTTTCAGTTAAAAGGTTCATAAACTCACCCTATCTTAGTTCAAGGGAGAATCCCACTTAGAGCTTCACCGTGTCTAAAAATTGTATATACTATTAAAGTGTGTTCAAGCTTTAATAAACTTAACCCTGGGACAGTCTCAGGTTAGAATAGAATTCAATTCTTCGAGGATATACATATGAAAGTTGTTGTTACAGGTGCTACTGGTTTTGTTGGTCAAGTCATTGTAAAGCAGCTCCTTGCTGCTGGAGATGAGGTCATCGTACTGACTCGCAACGTGGCCAAGGCGGCTATCTCTCTTGGAAGCACTTGCCGTTATTATCAATGGGACGACATGGAGTCATTGCCACCCGCTGAGGCCCTTGAAGGTGCCGATGGAGTGATTAATCTCATGGGGGAGAGCATCTCCAAGAGATGGGATGAAAATCAAAAAAAGAAAATTTATAATTCTCGTATCTCGGGCACTCGTAAAATCGTTGAAGCTTTTGAAAAACTTAATCATAAACCCAAAGTTTTTGTTTCCACGTCAGCGATTGGAATTTACGGCAACCGTGGAGCTGAAGAACTGAACGAGTCCTCAAATGTGGCCGATGATTTTTTAGCGAAGGTTTGTAAAGATTGGGAAAATGAAGCTAACAAGGCCCGCAACCACGGAGCGCGCGTCGCGATTATTCGAGTGGGTATTGTGATTGGAAAAAATGGTGGCGCCCTTGCTCAAATGCTCCCTATATTTAAACTTGGTGGTGGTGGTCCGCTTGGAAGTGGAAAACAATATATGAGTTGGATTCATATAGAAGATCTCGCTTCAATGTATATCGAAGCCTTAAAAAATAACGAGATCAAAGGGGTTCTTAACGGCACATCACCTTATCCAGTGACGAATGCAGAATTTACTAAAGTACTCGGCAAAGTTTTAAGACGTCCTGCCTTTTTACCTGCACCTTCATTTGCCATTAAAATTGCCTTTGGTGAAATGTCGCAAATTCTACTCGAAGGACAAAAGGTTCTTCCTGTCAAATTTAAAGAGGCCAAATTTCGCTTCCGTGTTCCAACGCTAGAAATGGCGATTAAAGAAAGTCTTTAGTTCAAATTAATAATTAAGCACTGCGAATATTATTTCTCGCAGTGCTTTCCTTAATTCTGTCTTAATAAACTCTGACCTGAATTAACCTCAACTTCTTTTTCCGCTATAAGCATTTCGTGTTTTTTACCAAAGGTGGATCATGAAAAGCTTTATCTTATCTTGTTTATTACTCATCCCTCTCTCTTCTTATGCTGACAAGTTTGAAGATGGAAATTTGCCGTTCAATTTTAATCAATTAACGGGCACAACGATGGTGGTGCAATTCAAATTTCTTCCCCTGTCCGGCAAGCAAATGGACGATCGATATGGATGGTCTGAAACCTACTGGCCATCACAACTAGGCGGGATTGCCTATCGCTGGAATCATCCCAATCCTGAGCCCTTTCGCTATCGATTTTTTACTAAGAGTGAGCTCTTGAAGCTCACTGAAACTCAACTCTCACAGCTCTCACCAGCAGAATTATATGACATTGCGATGGGAGATTATAATTACACTCTCACTCGAAAGGCCTTAAGCCTCTACAACTCTCGAGATCTATGGTGGGAAGGAATTTGTCATGGGTGGTCCTTAGCTGCTTCCAATTTTCCTGAACCAGATAAAGTCAATGTGATGAATCCTGACGGCATTAAGGTTCCTTTTGGATCCTCTGACGTCAAAGGTTTGCTTGCCATGCATGAGGCCTATAATTATGGAGGGCGCTTCGCTTTTACAGGGCGACGTTGTAAAGTCCCAGGCAAAGTTGCGGGGGAAGGGAATGCTCGAGATACGAATACGAATCCTCCGTCAATTGATGATGCGAATCTCCCAGAATGCAAAGATATCAATGCAGGTGCCTTTCATCTTATCCTCGCCAATATGATTGGTGTAAACGGTAGAGGATTTATCGCTGATGTCGATCGCTTTAATGACGTGTGGAACCAGCCTGTGACAAGTTTTGACTCTCTGGTTGATGGTGAGGAGTCAGTTTCTAGCCTTGAATTTCAGGCCGGTATTGCAAGAAAGATTCGTATGAAAACTAAAATGACTTATGGTGAAGAACTCAAGTTCTACACACCAGAAATTGCAGCAACTGGTGCTATAAATTTTGTTTCAAAAGAACCTGTGACGGGAACTCCCCATCAGGAATTTCGCTCAAAAAACTATGAGTATTTAATAGAGTTGAATGCCGATGGTGCGGTTATTGGCGGAAGTTGGATCTCTGAAACCAGACCAGATTTTATTTGGCTCTATGAGAGACCAAAGACCTTTAAGAATTCTCCTATCACTCTTGGTGGTCTGGCCAAGATTTACAAACCAGTACAGCGTTAAATGTAAACTGACCCCAGTCGCTGGGGTCAGTTCTCTTCATTCTCTTTCAATTGATGTAAAATCCCACAAACGATAGGAACATTTTTACTATCGATTCCTTGATGAGGTGTGGCCCCAAGAACCATAACCACCTTTCCTTCGAAGTCCATATCTGTTTTGTTCGAAAGCGAAGCCTCCTGAAAATACGAATAATCTGAAACACTCTGGTCCCAATGATCGATGCCCTCATGGTTGAGATTATCATCAAGTGGGATCAACATTTTTTTGACTTTTGTAGAGGCCTCTTGCAAATCGACAATACCATCCTGATTCGTATCATCTTCCATTGTAGGACAACTTGTTCCCTCAAAAATAAATTGGGGGTGTTTTACATTGGCCGAGTCATCTATCCATGAAGCAATTTGAAGATTTTGATCAAAAATGTGAATTTTGATCATCCCATAAGGGATCTGTCCAGAAAGGTGGGAGTTGATTGGCCTGAGCGCCGCTTGAAAAATACCACCAACAATTTCTGTATTCGTGAACCTTTTTGTTCCTATTAATTGATAGTGATTAAGAGAGTCCTGACACGAAACGAGTAAAAATAAGGCCAAGCCTTGTGACAGAGGAGTGAACTTCATAAAAGTCCTTTGAGAATGATTAAAATGCCTGGCCGTAGGCCGATTTAATATCCGGCAGTGAAAAATTCTTTTTGATGCGGTCATAAACTTCCTGGTCCATTAAATCGACGGGTGTCCATAAATACATGGGGGATGTCATAAGATAGCAGTCTTCAATTTGTGGATTATGATCATATTCGGAAAAACGAGTGGTCATTTTACATTCTTTTTTTGTGTAAACAAAAAGATTTGTCCATTCTCGTATCGATTTAGGGGAAGGTAAGAAAACATAATCAAAAACATATTTTTGTGGGGTGTCTTTATTTTTTACGGAGACAAGGGGAGCGACATGGAACCACCACTTAAAGCGATATCGATTGATGTAGCTTGCTGTAAAAAAAACGAAAACTTTTTCTGTGCGAAGATTATGTCGGTTGAAAAGCTCCCACGACCAAACATGGGCCCTGTCTGAGCACTCTGAGTGGCGCTGATAGTTGGAGTTGAGAGTCTGAAAAAGAGATTTAGCGACTGCTTCATCTTGAAGAATGGTTGGCCGATAGTCCTCATCTTGCAGGCCGACGAGAGATGTCGCTTCCATCGATTCAGAGATGACTTGAGCTTGTGGTCTTAAACTTTTAATTTTCAGTTCATCATCAAGATCAATATCAAACATGAGGTTAGGACGATATTGAGAGGGAAGAGAGTTTCCTGAGGTGAGAAATCCAGTCCTGCCATTGGCAAAGCGTACAATCCATTGTCCTTGGTGATGAGTCATATCAAAGATGGAGCTCTTAAAACTGTCTGCAAAACTAAGTGTAGTAAAAGGCAGAAGGCAAAAGTAGAGAAGAATCATCATCATTCCTCCAAGAGGGGCAAAGGTTTATCGATTCTGTTGTGAAATGACTAGGCTCAGGTCTTGATCTTTACGCAAAATTGAGTTGGATTCGAGCTTTGAGCTTGGCGTAACTTGGTTTAAACTTTTCCTATGAATGGTATTTTTTATTTGTTTATCACTTTACTCTTTGTGGGTTGCACCAAAGAAGTCAAGTACACCAAAGAACAACTCTACCTCAAGGCCTGGGCGGCAGATAATAGTTTAACCTTTATCTTACCAAAAACGATGGAAGATGGTGTTCATTGCACGGACTACTCCGAGGGCTGTGTGGCCGGACATACTGTCCAGGTCAAAAAATTAAATTTTATAGCCGTGGAATTCCTTACGGAGGATCAGGCGATTTATGCTGCTAAAAAAGTTCGTGGTTATTATGTTCGTAACTGGTTGTTGGACGATGTCGCAGGTGAGCCGGTGCTCGAGCGTTTTGTGGTGGAGTCCTTAGAAGCGAAAAAACCTTAGAAAAGCTTCCTCAAAAAAATCTAGTCGCTCAAGCCATTTTTGTTTTAAATCTTGTTGCTCTGATTGCTCAAGGCGCTCATCTAGGGTTTTCTTGAACAAAACGAGCCAGCGACCCAATTCGCCTTTTTTGATATTCAGGGGAACATGGGCATTGAGTACATCAAATTTTTTATCAATTTGTCGCTGCGTTTTCCCTAGAAGCTGAAGATCCCAAAAAGCGGCAATGCGGGGAATGTGAGACTCAAAATCTTGGATATGGCGGAAATGATACCCAATCATGACATCTTCTTTGGCCTTCTTATAAAAAGCCTCAATGACAGCTAATATCCAATCGTCTTGGCTCATACAGGTTGAGTGAGTTGGGGGAGTTTCGAAGCAAAGCTATGAGTCACCGTTTTAAATTGAAACCCTTGTTCTTGGAAAAATTTGAGATCTTCTTTTTCATCAAAAACAATTTTGGTATCAAATTTGAGCAGGTGACATTTACGGGCCTCATTCATCTCAAAAAATTTAATCAGCGCGTACTGAGTGTAAATCTCATCTGGGACAATTGGTTTATCTCCTTCAGGTTCAAAAGGAAAGGGCTCAAAAAAAACATTCCCATTTTTACCTTTAAGCACGAGCAGGCAACCCAATACTTTAAGATCTTTTTCAAAGGTGAGAATCTGCGCTCCTAATTTGTCCCATAGTTGAAGGAGCTTTTCTTCAACAGGAAAGGTTTTTGGTGTGTCCTTGGCCGAAGGATAATCTCCCAGAACAATTTGTTGTTTCACATGGAGGTCTCGCCACGCCCTAACGATAAACTGACTCAATTCAGGCTTAAGCGTTTCCAGATAGTCTTGATAGTTTTTAGAAGATTTCATGAGGGGCTCAAGAATATAGCGTTCTTTAGTCCACTTTGTATCCACGTTCCACGAGCTTTGAAACTCTTGAAGTCCTTTAATAAAATAAAATTCTTCTGTTTTTATTTCTGGTCGAGATTCATATTCCTTAATAATTTCTTGAATCTTTTCTCGGCCGGAGCGAGCGAAGCGAGGATCAAAAACAAATAGACCTGGATTTCCATCTCCCACTTTCCAAGTGATCTGTTTCCAGTGCAGATGATCTTTCTGCCAAAACTTAAAGACCTTCTTCTGCCAAGAAACTAAATCTTGCCCGGGTAGTGATTTCAAGCAGAGCTGAGCAAATCCAATGGGCGTATTTTGGGTTGGTCCGAAAAAAAGAAAATAAGTAAAAACAGTATCAGTTGGTGCTGAATCATGTTTCTCAATCAGACTATGAAAATTCGGGACTTCTTCTTGGAGGAGAATTTCTAGACTCGGAATAAATTCCGGATCAATTTCATGTATAGAGTGATATTTTTGAACAATTAGCATTTCAATAATTGTCAGCTTTTTTTCTCAAGCCGTCAAAAATCAAAATTTTATTTCACGTGCGCAGTGGGGACAAAGTTTCCAAAATTGAAGATCGAGTTGATGACCACAGGCACACTCATGTAGTACCGCTAAATCTTCTGTGGATTCACCTAAAACAAAGATATCCGGTCTCATCGCCCTGAGAGTGAGAGAGTTGGCTAGATATCCACCCGGAATGAGTGGATCAGGTTTGAACATGCCTGGGCCAATGCTTTCATTGACTCTGATTTTGACTTGAATGTCTTGTCGTTGATCTATTTCAAAGCCAGGTTGGGCCACTTCATTTTCAAGTTTTTTGATGTAATCTAAAACTTTATGAGGATCTCTATGGTCAGGGCTTTTCAAAGCGACTCCAGCGTCTTTCGAGCATTGTGATAAGTTCTCTCACGGCCCGGTGATGAGCATTAAACCACTTCCATGGTGGTGGTTTAATTCTATCAAAATCTTTTAAAAAAAATACTCCCTGATTCCCGCATTCTTCTATCGTTCTGAGCGTCCATTCCACGACCTCAGGAGAAGGTGAGAGAAGTAGTTTTTGTAAAACCTGGAGATAGTCGAAATGCAGGCGATGGCCTTTTTTGAAGCGAGCCTGAATCACATGTTTACGAGAGCAATTAAGATGAAAAACAATTAAACGAGGAGGCAAATCTTGTTTCAGACCTTGAATGAGCAAATCCTCCCAAGGAGAGTGATCAGCGGCACTGTGATCCATTAAGCAGAGGACTTTTTCTATCGCCTCTAAATCACCACTCGTTAAAGCCGAGGCAAATGTTGTACTCAGAAATTCTAACTCCGAGGGGGAATAGCGAATAAGGGAGCGGGAGTCTCCTGAAAGTTTATTGAGGATGGATTGGTAGACCTGATCGATGTCCATGACCCTAAAACCCTTTAACTTGTTGAATTCTGGTTCGAGTCTTCATTGTAGGCGTTTCCCTTAAATCTGTAAAATTTACTTCTTAGAGCCTCTCCGCCATCTCTTGGTTTTCACTCATAAAAGGGCGTGTTAAGATCCGCCCGCATATGACAACACTTTTGATTAACTCCATTTATCGGGCGACTGAAGGCGAAGGCATCCATATTGGGATTCCTCAGATCTTCATCCGTTTTCAAGGTTGCCATATTGGCTGCGTGAATTGTGATACCAAAGACACCTGGGATTTTGATCCGGCCTTTACTAAATCTTTAGATGAAGTGATGGAGACGATTGAAGTTCTTTCGCAAAATTTGATTAAGCGAGTCTCTATCACGGGGGGAGATCCTCTTCATCCCTCTCATGTTCCTTCTTTGATTGAGCTCGTGAAGGAACTGAAGGCCCGTAAGTATTTTATTAATATTGAAGCGGCCGGTACGCGTGTGGTGAAAGAGGTTTTTGATCTTGTGGATTTCATTTCCTATGATTTCAAAACTCCCTCAACTGAAGTAAGAACATCAAAAGATCTCCTCGTTAAATTCCTCCATGAGTATGGTGATAAGGCGCAAATTAAGGCCGTTGTCTCAGATAAAAAAGATTTTGAGGCCACTTACGATGCATTTTTCTATGCTAAAAATATGATCGAGACGACCGCTCCATGGTGTCTTACTCCCTGCTATGAACCAGGGGAAGAATTCCCTATGAATCGCTTTCAGCAGGTGATTCAGCTCAATGAATCCTTTGGGTTACCTTTCCGCGTGATCGGTCAGCAACACAAATGGGCCTATGGCCCCTCGGAACGATTAGTCTAATAAAACACTCAAGTTCTCATTTGGCTTTTCCGATACGCTCTCCATGCGTTTTTTCCTTTTTCTCTTACTCCTCTCCTGCTCAACACCCTTGAAGTACAAGTACTCTTCAATGCAAAGGCAACTGGCGAGTGTGAAAGAGGATCCGATTCAAGTGGCGAAACTTGAAATCTCCTTAAAAGATCCTTTGATTTTTGCCAGTGGTATGGATTCTACATTCTTGCTGGTCAAAGTGATGGATGCTGAGGGAGCGTTGGTGACAACTCTTGATC
>CANFNX010000075.1 GCA_947448495.1 Bacteriovoracaceae bacterium
GCCCCTGGAAAATCGGCCAAAAGTAGCTCTGGGAAATCTCCCCAATGCTTAGATTCACGAATTAATCCACGAGATAAGAAAAAATGTTTTTGCTTTGTCATAGGTAAACATCATACACTTTTTTAATGAGTTTGCAGTCGTATTATGAAGATTCGTTTCAATCCTATCGTGATCGCGGTGCGCGAGAATTATTGGATGAAGTTATTCATTCCTCCAAAGGATTGGCGAACTATGTTCTTGAGTGCAAAACTCGTTTTTTGCCGTCCATGGATTGGCAGGGGATGAAGGTCGCTGAACTAGGGGCCGGTCACGGTGGGCTCGGCTTGCATCTGGCGCGACTTGGTGCTGATGTGACGTTGGTGGATTTCTCTCCTTCAGCTCTTGAGCAGGCAGAGAAAATTTATGCTCTCGAAGGCTTCTCTCCAAAACTGATTGTGGGTGATGTCACTCATCCCGATCTCAAGCTCCCTGAAAAGTATGATCTGATAGTTGATTCGCATCTTCTACATTGTTTGTGTTTTGATCCCGAAAGATTTTCTTATCTTCAATTGGTGCATGACCACTTAAAACCACTAGGCATTTTCGCTGCGGAAACGATGGTTCACCGGAAAAAAGTCTTTATACCTGACGGTTTTATGTTTGATCAAAACAATGTCCTTTGGCAGATGTTTGGTGAGTGGAAACCGGTACGGCGAATTGTTGACAGCTTAGATCTAGAGAATGAACTTAATCTGGCGAATTTTCATATTACTTATTTCTACTATTACGGTCAGTTTGGTTTTGTTCCTCACAAAAGCTTCATGGAAATACCTGCAGAAATCTTACCTGCAGCGGTACGGATGGTGCTCCAACTCAAGCAGAATTCTCCCGTTTAAAATAATACTCTAAGTCAACTTAGGCCTAAGTTTATAATGAGACTTCATCAAGGAGCTCGTATGAATTTAAACATTACCTTCAGACACATGGAACACACTCCTGCACTCGATGCAGTGATTCGCGATAAATCAGAAAAATTTGAAAAATGGTTCGGTTCGGCCGCCAAAGTTCATTGGACTTGTTGGAAAGAGGGGATGAGTTTTTGCTCAGAAGTGACGATCCATGCTGGTCACCAGGATTATTTTGCTAAAGCTCAGGATGATGATCTTTACAAAACATTTGATCACATCATTCATAAAATTCAGAATCAAATTAAAAAATAACTTTTGGAGTATTTCATGACCAAGATTTGGCACAAGGCCTATGACCCAGGCGTTCCTTATGACATTAATCCTAATGAGTATTCATCCATTAATGATGTCATTGAGGTTGGTTTTACGAAATTTAAAGATAAGCCTGCCTTTCACAATATGGGCACAACTCTTAGCTATGCTGAGATTGATCACTTAAGTAAGAAGTTTGCAAGCTATTTGCAAAACGATCTGATGCTTCAAAAGGGTGATCGTGTAGCACTGATGATGCCAAACATTCTCCAGTATCCAATTGCTCTTTTTGGGGTTCTTCGTGCTGGTCTGATTGCTGTGAACGTTAATCCACTTTATACGCCCAGAGAACTTGAGCACCAACTCAAAGACGCTGGCGCCAAGGCGATTGTGATTTTTGCAAACTCTGCGAACGTTCTCGAGAAGATTATTGCCAATACTCCTGTGAAGTCAGTGATTGTGACTGAAATCGGTGATCAGCTTAGATTTCCCAAAAATTACATTGTCAATTTTGTGATTAAGAATGTGAAAAAGATGGTGCCGGCCTACACACTCCCGAATGCGATCCCGTTTAAAGAAGCTCTTTCTAAGGGCAGTGCAGATAAATTT
The DNA here is from genome assembly GCA_947448495.1 of Bacteriovoracaceae bacterium. Lineage (GTDB taxonomy): Bacteria > Bdellovibrionota > Bacteriovoracia > Bacteriovoracales > Bacteriovoracaceae > Peredibacter. The sequence continues at coordinate 1,809 of CANFNX010000075.1, forward strand.
AAAAAAGTGGATGTGAAATTAGAAGACACGGCCTTCTTGCAATACACCGGCGGGACAACGGGTGTGGCCAAGGGTGCGATTTTGACTCATAAAAACATCGTGGCAAATATGGTTCAGGCCCGTGCCTGGATCAAAAATTTAATTGCTGATGGCCAAGAAATCATCATCACACCACTTCCGCTGTATCATATTTTTTCGCTGACAGCGAACTGCTTCATCTTTAATAGCGTGGGTGCTCTGAATGTTCTTATTACCAATCCGCGGGACATTCCTGGTTTTGTGAAAGAACTCCAGAAGTGGAAGTTCACAGCATTCACGGGAGTGAATACTCTTTTCAATGGTCTTTTGAACAACGAAGAATTTAAAAAACTTGATTTCTCTCACCTGAAAGTCACTCTCGGTGGAGGGATGGCGGTCCAGAAGGCCGTCGCTGAGAAGTGGAAACAAGTCACAGGTCGCCCTCTGATTGAGGCCTATGGTTTGACCGAGACTTCTCCGGCAGCTTGTATTAATCCAATGAGCCTCAAGGACTACAACGGATTTATTGGTTTGCCGATTCCATCTACAGAAGTTGAGATCAAAGATGATAATGGAAAAACGCTGCCCCTTGGAGAAATTGGAGAAATTTGTATCCGTGGCCCACAAGTGATGGCTGGATACTATAATCGCCCTGATGAAACCGCCAAGGTGATGACTCAGGATGGATTTTTTAAAACAGGGGATCTTGGTTTCATGACTGAGCAAGGGTATTCTAAAATTGTAGACCGTAAAAAAGATATGATTCTTGTTTCGGGCTTCAACGTTTATCCCAATGAGCTTGAAGACGTCATTGTCCAAAATTCTAAAGTTTTAGAATGTGCAGCGATTGGTATTCCCGATGAAAAATCTGGCGAAGTGGTCAAAATCTTCGTGGTGAAAAAAGATGAATCGCTTACGCAGGAAGAGCTGATGAAGTACTGCCGAGAAAATCTCACTTCATACAAGGTTCCAAAAATGATTGAGTTCAGAAAAGAACTTCCAAAATCCAACGTGGGCAAAATTCTACGTAAAGATCTTCGCGCCGAGGCGACCTCTCAAGCACATTAATTGATCTTCAAGGGCCCTTACGAGGGCCCTATTTTTGTTTCTAGTCTTTCAAATTCTTACATCCACCCCGAATTTCACGTAAAATTAAGCTCATCGCTCTAAGTCAGCAAAAGTAAGAAAAAGAACGTTTCCCAGACTCATGAATAAATCTTAAGATTATTTATAAGCAGCAATTAACAATCAAGGATGATTATTATTGACCAGAGAAGGACTTCTGGCTTGTTTGTCGCCAAAGAAAGGGACCGTGCAGGGTCCCTTTTTTTATTTCAATAACTTAAATCCAAAAAATTAACGTAGAAGATCCTCAAGAGTCAGCGAAGCGGATGTTTTGGCGTCTTTATACTTGATGATGAGGGCGCATTGGAGCTGTAAATTGTGTTCCTTGGCCCAAACATTCTTAGAAAAAGGGCGTGTGCCTGGCACCACTACAGCATGGGCCGGAATCGGCTCTCCAGGTGTAAGAATTCGCTCATTCACACAATCGTATACGGGAATTCCTTTCGAAAGAATCACCCCCGGGGCGATCACGGCACCCTCAGAAACCTGAATCCCCTCAACGATGACAGCACCGGCCCCAATAAAGGCATTATCTTCGATGACAACGGGAGTTTGCCCTATGGGCTCTAGCACTCCACCGATCTGCACACCCGCTGAAAGATGAACATTTTTTCCAATCTGCGCACAACTTCCCACTAATGCATGAGAGTCAACCATGGTGCCAGCGTCCACATAGGCCCCCACGTTGATGTAAGCGGGTGGCATGATGATCACACCGGAGGCAACAAAGGCCCCACGACGAACTGAGCTTCCACCAGGCACCATGCGGACCTTGTTGTCGACTTTGAATTCTCTTGGAGCAAGGTTGTGCTTATCGACAAAACCTCCAGCAAATTCTTTGAGCTCTCCGGCCTTGAAGGCCGCCAGAATAGCTTCTTTCACTTGAGTTTGGGCAATCCACTTCCCATTCTCTTTAATCGCCGAGCGAAGTTCACCTTTTTCTAATTTATTAAGTGTATCTTCCCAATTCATTTCAGATTCCTTTGGTACCACGATTGAATACTTTGATGGGCCTCTGTAACCGGAGTCGCATCCACCATATCTTCATGACTCAGAGGCGCTATCATATAGGGGGTGTTAATATTTTTATTCTCAAACATCAAGCGTTTGACAGGCACTGGGTTGCTTGCGACAAAAAGACTGTTGGCGGCTTTGGTCCAAAGCTCTTTATCATCAAAAGTTTTTTTTAGGCATTGCTGAACATACAAATGAGTTTCCCGTGGCCAGGCATTTGAGGCGACTGAAACAAGTCCAGATGAGCCGGCCAGAGCGAACTCTGGCATAAGAGCGTCGTCGCCACAAAAGACGGCCTTACCATTTGCAGCTTTTAAGTAACCTTTAAATTTTTCCACCGAGCCGCTGGCCTCTTTGATCGCCCAAAAGTTTTTATGATGAGAGAGTTTTTCCACCGCTTCCGTTGCAAGGGCCACTGCCGTTCTGCCCGGAACATTGTAAAGCATCACTGGTTTTGTAACGGCATCCATCAGAGTTTTAAACCACTGATATTGCCCGATCGGTCCAGGCTTCGCATACAAAGGGGTGACCATGAGATAGGCATCGATAAAAGTTCCTTCAAGGAACTTGAGCCACTCCAGAGTCTCTTCTCGTTGATGGCCTCCCACTCCAACCATGATGGGACTTTTAGGATGAAGAGAAACAACATGATGAACGATTTGTTTTTTATCATTCAGGGTCAAATTTAAGGACTCACCAGTTGATCCAAGAATAAGCAGACCATTGCCGGCATCGTCTTGCTCGCGAACAATGTTGGTCAAGGCATCGTAATCAACCTGATGGTTTTGCGTAAGGGGTGTCACCACCGCTGTCCAAAGTGAAACTTGATTTAAATTCATAGTGTCCTCTCTAAAATATCTTGGAATGAGTTAAGACCATAAGTGGGATTCTTAGATAGATACTCAGCGGCCCAAATGGCACCATCGGCAAAAAGCTTACGGTCCAAGGCCTCATGAGATAATTTAATTTTTTCGCTTCCTGTATCAAAAGTCAGTTCATGAAAACCGATCACATCACCGGTGCGCTCGGAAGTCACCGAGCAGGTTTCCTTCATCCAGTTTTGCATAGAGAGGGCCGTTCCACTCGGAGCATCCTTTTTATGGGTGTGATGTATTTCATGGATCGAAGTGTGATGAGTTGAAAACATTTCCTTGGCCGCAGATAGTTTAGCAAGCATTTGTTTTAAGACCGCAACACCTAAAGAAAAATTCGAGGCATAAATCCAAGAAATTTTTTTATCTTTCAGGGTCTGATCTAATTGAGTTGGCCACTCAAAACCTGTGGAACCTGTGACCACGGGCAATTTGGTTTCAATCAAAAGAGGAATAAAACTTTTGAAGACATCACCCGGAAGAAAAGAAATGATCAAGTCAAATGTTTCAAGTTTTTCAAAGGTGGGAGGATTCTTGGAATCAAAAGCAATCACTTGATGAGTTTTATTCTCAAGCACTTTTGAGCCGGTTTTTCCTTTACCTAGAAGAGCAATTTTCATAGCTGGCCCTCAATAAAGGTTTGGTGCAATCGTTCGATGCAGTCTTTGGCAACATTCTCTTTGATCAAAAAATTGAAATTGTAGGGGCTCGCTCCCAGACTCATCATCCTGACGGATGTCGATTCGACTGAAGTAAAAATCGCCTTGGCCAGACTTTCACGTGAGAAGAGATCATTACCAATAAGGGAAATAAGGGCAAAGTCTGTTTCTACTTGAATCGAGCCAATTTGATTTAAGTGGGTCATCAGGTCTTTATTCTCAAGAGTGGTATGATCAACTGTGACGGCAATGGCAATTTCAGAGGTCGTCACACAATCCACAGAAATGCGATGCTCACCAAAAATATCAAAAACAGTTCCCATAAAACCATAGGCATTAAGCATGTCTGGGTTGGTGATCGTTAGTAAGGATTGATGGGAGCGTTTGGTGATCGCTCTCACAGCGGGACGGTCTTGAACCTGATTTCTGATCCAAGTGCCAGGCTTATGCTGATCAAAGCTTGACCCAACAAAGACGGGGATGCTTTGTCTTACGGCCGGAGCGATGGTGGCCGGATGAAGAATCTTTGCTCCGTACTGGGCCATCTCACTGGCCTCAGCATAACTTAATTCAGGAATGATCCTCGCCTTGGCACACAATCTAGGATCAGTGGTTGCAATGCCGGCGACATCGGTCCAAATTTCTAAAACACTGGCCTTAAGACCTTCAGCAAACAGAGCGGCCGAATAGTCTGAGCCCCCTCTCCCTAAAATAGTCGTATTGCCTTCAGAATCAGAGCCGATAAAACCTTGGGTCACATAAATATTCTCTGAGCCAAGAGTGGCGCACTGGAGAGCAATCTCGTTAATATCAGGTGCTGCTTTCCCAAAATGAGAGTCCGTTTTTATAACAGTTCGAGCGTCCAGGAAGATGACTTTTTTTTGTGGAGCTTTTTGTTGGAGAATCTCTCTAAACATGAGGGAGGACATTCTTTCACCCAGACTTAAGATATGATCATGGGCCTTAGGAGTGAGTTCTTTTAAAAGGAAAATATTTTGAATGAGTAAATCGAGCTCCGTGAAATAATTTTGTAACCCTTGATTGGCATCACGATTATTCTGAAATTCATTCATCATCGCCTGATGGCGCTCTTTGAGAGCAAAGACTTCTTTTTCATAGTTTTGGTTTTCCCCTAATGAGGCATGCTTGGCGATTCTGATGAGTTGGTCCGTGGTCCCTGAAGTTGCCGACACCACCACCACATTTGATTCTCTTTCCAAACAAATGAGTGCACTTCTTTCCATGGCCTCAAGTGTGCCCATAGAAGTTCCGCCAAACTTTGAAACAATAAAAGAGCCATTCATAAGAAACTCCTTAAAGTAAAAGACTAGAAATAGGGAGATGGGGAGTCGGATAGGAAGCCCAAGGCTTATTCCTACCCGAAGCACTCCACAGTTTTTCTGTGACAATCACGGAGAGTCAACTCCAGATGACCAACAACTTTTTAGGTTGTTTCGGCGATTTTTCCCTGGGTGAAAAAAGTTCACTTACCTAAAAACCGCTCCTCTTCAGGCGCAGAGAAATCATATGAAATAAATTAGAGAAAACCAAGTTTACTTTTAATTTATTTTTGGTGATGGTCTTAACAAGAGGTGTGTATGAAAAAAGTTGGTTTTATTGGATGGCGTGGAATGGTGGGGTCTGTTTTAGTCGAGAGAATGCTCTCCGAAAATGATTTTCATTCCATAGAATCTTACTTCTTTTCAACCAGTGTTGGTGGCGAAAAGGCACCGGCCGTAAAGAATGCCTACGAAAAAGTGTTGAGTTCATTAGATCTCAAACAACTGTCTCAAATGGATATTTTGGTCTCTTGCCAAGGTGGAGATTACACCTTGGAGATGTATCCTTTATTACGTTCGTCAGGCTGGAAAGGCTACTGGATTGATGCCGCCAGTACACTGCGAATGAAAGAGCACGCCATGATTGTCTTGGATCCCGTGAACTCAGATAAGATTGAGCAGGGGATCTCCCAAGGAGTGAAGGACTTTGTGGGTGGAAATTGTACTGTCTCTCTCATGCTGATCGCCCTCCATGGGTTGTTCAAAGAAAATTTAGTCGAATGGGTGAGTTCGATGACGTATCAAGCGGCCAGCGGAGCTGGAGCAAAAAATATGTTGGAGCTACTCAATCAAATGCAATCTATCGGTCACCTCTCTGCAATTCATGCTTCCCTAGGCGCCCTTGAAATAGAAAAGAAGGCCAATACCCTGATCAGCTCTGATCAATTTCCGAAAGAGCAGTTTGGTCATCCCCTGGCCTTGAATCTCTTACCCTGGATCGATTCTGAATGGCCGACAGGTCAGAGTAAGGAAGAATGGAAAGCCCAAGTCGAGGCCAATAAAATTCTGCAGACTAAAACTCCTGTGCCCATCGATGGAACCTGCGTGCGAGTCAGCGCTTTGAGGTGCCACTCCCAGGCGCTTACGATCAAACTTACCAAATCAGCTGACCTTACGACCCTTGAAGACTTAATCCGTGAGGCCAATCCTTGGGTGCGGCTGGTTGCTAACCACAAAGCACAGACACTTGATCAACTTACTCCAGCTGCCGTTTCAGGTAAACTTCAGATTCCTATAGGTAGAGTTCGTAAAATGACTTTAGGGGATCAGTATTTGAATGCCTTTACCTGCGGTGATCAACTTCTCTGGGGAGCCGCAGAACCTTTACGATGTGTTCTCAAGCAGATCCTTAACAGATCCTAAGGCCAACCTTAAGAAATTCAATTTATCCTGTCTTTATTAAACCTCTTTCCCAAATAAGCCGATAATTCCTTATCAAAACTTATTTGGGGTAGCCGTTGGAAGTTGAAAAGCCAAATGTTCTCATTGTTGATGATGAAGATGAGATTCGTGAGATTCTTACTTTTTTTGTAAAGTCGGTGTATCCCTGTAATGTTTCTGAAGCCATTAATGGTGAAGATGCCATCGATCAGTTAAAAAAACAAAATTTTCAGTTAGTGATCTGCGACTACAATATGCCAGTGAAAAATGGTGGAGAGGTTTATCGCTACATGATCGAAACCGATCAGCCAGCAAAGTATGTCATGTGTAGTTCTGATACTCCCCAGACTTTTCCTGTGTTTAAAGATTCAAGCCATCTCTTTGGTTACATTCAAAAGCCAAATCTCATGAATGGAGTGAAAGAGATCGTTGAAAAAATCAAAGTCGAGTCGACCAAAATGTCTCAATCCTCGGCCTTGGAGAAAGATTTTTTTCCGATCGGGATTAATTTACTTTTGACCCTTCGAAATGTCCCGGTGGATGTCTTCATTAAGATTGCAGAGGGCAAACATGTGAAGGTTTACTCGGCGGGATCTGCCTTTGATGAAACGGACTTTTTAAAATTTTCCGAAAAGCATATCGATAAACTTTATACCGAAAGCCTCACCTCTAAAGTCATTTTCCAAAGTATTGAAGATCATGTTCAGCAACTATTGAAGAAGCGAACAAAGGCCAATCAAGTTGAAGCGGTGATTGAAGCCCAGAGTGTGATTCTTTCCACCTTCAAGGAATTTGGCTTTGATGACTTGATGGTCCCCATGGTTGAGGCCCAAATTGAAGAAACCTTAAAAATTTGCAATAGCGATAAGACCCTCGGTTTACTTCTGGGTAAAATGCTTAAAATGCAGGGATCCTACTTGGCCAAACATTCTTTTATGTTGGCCGCTATTACTGTTGCTTTGGCCAATAAGATGGGATGGAACTCTGATCTGACTGCTCAGAAGCTTGTGATGAGTTCACTATTTCACGACGTCTTTTTAAAAGAGTCTGTGGATAATGAAGTGGTTGTTTTAAAGTCTGGACAGTATGATGGGGACTTTTTGGATCATCCAAAAAAAGCAGCCGAGCTTTTGGAGAGGATTCCTAAGGTTCCGCCAGATACGGGTAGAATCATTCTCGAGCAGCATGAAGTGGGAGAAGAGAGCGGGATTCCTCGGGCCATGCCGATTCATGAGACTTCGCCTCTGGGTCAACTCTTTACATTCTCTCATTACCTGGTGGATGCGATTTTAATCCTTAGCAAGTCAGGGCCAGTGACTTATGACAAGCTTGAAGCCCAATTGTCTGGTCTGGGCGGTCAGTCTTCGAAATATAAAAAATTAATGGGTCTATTAAAAGAAATTGATTTGTTTTAACTATGGAAAATCTTTGTCGCGTTTTAATTGTAGATGATGAAGAGGATCTGAGAGATATCCTTGAGCTGATCTATACCCGTTGTGGGACAACTGTTGAAACGGCGGCCAACGGTCAAGAAGCTTTAGAGAAATGTCAAAGTCAAACCTTTGATCTGATAGTCTCTGATTATCATATGCCTCAAATGGATGGCCTAAGTTTTTTAAAAAATTTAAGATCAAAACCAAGTCCTCATCGACCCAAGTTTCTACTCATCTCAGGCTCGATCGACCTTGAATCAGCAGAACAAGACCTCCTCAATCAACATGCTGATGGGGTGATCTCAAAACCTTTTCAGGCCCAATTTATTTATGAAAACTTGACCAAACTATTTCCCGAGAAAAAATTCAAAAATGTGAAGTAAAAGCTGATCTGGATCAGTTTCTTTTTTCCAAGGCATGAAAGAATAAAATGTCACATGCAAGGAATAGGTATGTCAGAAACTGGTTTTAATGACGAACAGCTTCGTTATGATTTGATTCATGTTACAGGTAAAGAGCTTCGTAAAGTCGCTAAAGATACCACCCATAAAATATCCTATCAACTTCAGAGTATTCAAAACTGCTCGGAGAGCTTCTCAACAGTCAAAGGTCAGCTTCAAGTCGTAGATCAGGCGATGAAAAATATGGAAATGACTTTTGGAGTAATGGCCAAAGACGCGGGCCTGAATACCAATCGCGTGAATGATGTTTGCGAAGCGATGATTAGGCTCGAAGAAAATTTTGATTCTATCAGTAAACTGGTCAAGACCATTAACTCCATAGCGGATCAAACGAATTTACTGGCCCTTAATGCCACAATTGAAGCGGCGAGAGCGGGTGAGATGGGAAAAAGTTTTGCGGTGGTCGCCAGTGAAGTGAAGGAGCTGTCTCGAACCACTAAGATAGCTAACGAAAGCATCCAGAAAACCATTACGCAAATTACTGAATCCATCAAAGGACTCTCTTCTAGTCTCAAATTGACTCGAGAGTCGATTGATCAAGCGGTCAAAAATATCGAAGGTTCAAAGGAAAACATAAGAACGATTTCTTCTCAAACACTCCAGTTTGGGCAAGTGATTCAGGAAAGTGTGTCGACCTTTGATGAGCTGGCCGGCCAATCACACACGGTCGATGAGCAAGTGAAGGAGCTGATTGTTATTGGGGATTCTTTCACTAATCTCTTGGAGATGATGAATGTGCAAGGTCTTTTTCAAGGCTCTCAAAACCCGATTGAAAGATTGGCCCCATTGCTAGAGAGCAGTACTTACTTTAATGCCGCGAGATTTGTGGAGCCTGCGACGAATGAAATTCTTTTAAGTGATGAAGATGTCCTTATCTCAGCTACTGATGAAAAAGGTCGTATCCATTTTGCCAACAATAAGTTTTATGAAATTGCTGAATATAATCGTGGAGAGCTTTTAAATAAACCTCATAATATTATTCGTCACCCTGACATGCCTCAAACGGCGTTTAAAGATTTATGGGATGTGATTGAATCAGGGAATTTATGGGTTGGGATTGTTAAAAATCGTAGTAAAACAGGGAAGTATTACTGGGTGAAGGCCCTCGTTTTCCCTTGTTATGCCCAAAAGCGTATTATCGGCTATATTTCCGTTCGAAAAAAACCGAGCTTACAAGAAATTCGAATGGCCGAAGAGGCCTATAAGAAGCTGCCTTAAGAAGAATCTGCATTGAGCCGAAAAGTTTGATAAGGAAATTTATGATCGAGCGAAGTCTTTATGATCTTATTGGCGGCAGAGGGACTTTAGAAAAAGTTCATAAAATTTTCTACGACAAAATCTACGCTCATCCCTGGATAGGGAAATTTTTCCAAGAAATTCAACAGGACATTATTGAAACTCAGCAAAGTGACTTTATGTCCCAGGCGATGGGTGGACCTGCCATCTATTGTGGAAAACTTCCCATTGCTGCCCACAAGCACATGTTTATCTCAGAGGCCTTATTTGAGCTCAGGACGAAACTTTTAAAGGAATCCTTAACAGAGGCCGGCGTTTTACCTGTTCATCAGGAAGGCTGGCTTAAAATTGACCAGGCCTTTAAAAAAGGCATCATCAAAAAATCCAGCGCAGACTGCCAGCTACGCTATAACACGGATCAGATTCTTGAGTTTCCTGATCCAGAAAAAAACATCGCCTGATTTCTTTTATTTCCACTTATAGATCCTCTCTGAAAAACCGATAAGTTTCACAAGAAAGTGAGGCTTTATGAGCAAATCGATTTTTACATCAAATTGGGAAAATAGTTCAACTGCGGAAAAGAAAAAAATTCTGACCCAAGAGTTGAGCGGTTTGCAACCCCTCATTGTGTGTGTAGATGATGATGCTATCGCACTTGAAAAAGTGAAGATATACCTCGAAAAACATGGTTTTGACGTCTATACAATGACCAATTCTCAGCACGCCACAGATTTTGTTTTAAAAAATAAAGCACGTATCTTTTTTGTAATGGTCGATTACTACATGCCAGTCATGAACGGCCTAGAATTGAAAAAACAACTTGAAGAAGTCGCCCCTGATATGCCTTTTGTTATGCTCTCAGCATCTATTGATGAAAATATGAAGCAACAGATACAAGAGACTGGTGCTGCCGCTGTTTTTCAAAAACCACTGAATCACGATGAGTTTATGAGCTTTCTTAAAAAAGAAGGTGAGAAGCGTCTTGAAACATTGAAAGAAGAATATGAAATGCTCAAAGGCTTTACCGACGATGCTTCAAATCTTTTGGATAATATTGAAGAGCTCTGCCTTGAGCTAGAAAACAACCCCCAAAACCAAGAAGCTATTGCTAAAATTTTTGGCATGATTCATACCATAAAAGGGTCATCAGGTTTTTTTGAACCCAGAGACCTGCACACTTTTTCCCATGCATTTGAAGATCTTTTAAAAGATGTTCAGTCGGGAGCAAGAGTTGTCACTCCGGCGTTAGTTTCAACCTTTCTCAAGGGCAATGACATTCTCAAAATGTTTGTAGATGAATTCAAGTCTGGCTCACATAAAACTTACAATGTGGCAGAATTTATCAAAATGTTCAAAAAGAGTGACGACATCCAAGAGAGTCAAGATGAAAAAGTAGAGAGTAAATCTCCCGCCACTGCCGAAGGCATGGGAGAAACAGGCGCTGGTAGTAAAGAGCAAAAAGCCTCTGAGCTTCGCGTGTCCATGACTCTGCTTAATGAATTCATGCAAATCTCTGGCGAGATGACTGTTATCAGAAACATGATTAATAAAACAGTCCGTAACCTTGAAAAGCAATACCAAGGTGATAAAGAAATTGGATTGCTTGGAGAGTTGCTGGAAGAGATGCATAAGATTAACAGTGACGTTCAAGGAAAGATCACGGATATCCGTCGAGTTCCTGTGAGCTCACTTGTGAAGCCACTGAGTCGAACCGTAAGAGATACGGCCAGGGCGCTCAATAAGGAAGTCGATTTTGTCGTTGAAGGTGAGGAGCTTCGCCTCGATAACTCAATTGCTGAAGTTTTGACTAAATCTTTAGTGCACATGATGAGAAATTCTATTGACCATGGTATCGAGTCACCGGCCAAAAGAACACAAACGGGCAAATCTCCCAAGGGAAAACTGCTTCTTCGCTTCAGTGCTCAAGGTGAAAATATTTTTGTTGATATTCAAGATGACGGGGCGGGAATCAACGTTGAAAAGATCCGCGAAAAGGTCATTTCAAAGGGTCTAAGAACACCTGCCCTGGCCCAACAGATGACTCATGATGAACTCCATTATATGATTTTTGACTCTGGTTTTTCGACTGCCGAACAGGTCACAGATTTTTCTGGTCGTGGAGTCGGTATGAGCATGGTGAAAGACTCTGTGGAGTCGATGAAAGGCCGCATTCATATTCAATCCACTCCGGGTAAGGGGTCTAAATTTCGTTTAGAAATTCCCATCCCAAAATCTGTCATGATCACCAACTGCTTATTCATCACTGTCGGTGAAAAATCTTATGGAATCCCGCAAGATCATATTTTAAAAGTGATGGATAAAATTCAGCTTCCGAAATCTGACTACACGGTACTCGAAGGTGCTGAAGTGATTCGTTATAATGAAGGCCTTATTCCTCTTTGTTCAATGTCAAAATTGATGGGCGTTAAAGGGCGTGAGTCGTACGAGGGGCTCATTGTCATTATGCATTCTGAGGATTCCGTATTTGCCCTCAGAGTTGAGTCCGTTCTGGATATTGAGGATGCGGTGATTAAACCACTGACATTCAACCTGCTTAAAAACTTGGGCATATATCTAGGTGGAACATTTCTAGCTGATGGTTCAATCGGCCTGGTTTTTAATATTGAAGGGATCGCTAAAAGAATCGGTATTATGAATCATAATTATTCAAAAAATAAAAAATCTATTGAAGCTGTCGCCCCTAAAGAAGTGGGTGAACATCGAAATGTCGTAGTGTTTGAACTTGAAAAGACTGGCCAATTTTGTATTGAAGAAAAAGATATTTTGCGTATCGAGAAAATTGATCGCGATCTCATTCAGGCCAGTGGGGAATCTTATTTAATCCCATATCGAGATTCAATTATGAATCTGATTGATCTTGATCAAATGATTGCTCCTAAATCGATTCAAGCTGTTTTCCATCATTCAAATCAGAGTGCTTTTTCAACTATCATTATCCAGCACCACGGGCAATATCTTGGTTTTGTCGTTAAAGAAATTGTTGACTTAAAGACTTGCTTTTCTTCCCTTGAGAGCAACATGAAAAAGCAATTTGGGATCAAGGGCTGCTACATGATCGATTCGCAGGTCGTGAGCCTGATCCACTTGGGTGACATACTAGGTGAGGATGTTGGCGAGGCCAACGTCTCCACCGCAAAGGAGAAGGGACTTTTTGCCGCCTAAGCTTTAATGGATTTTTAATTCATTGGCATCGTCTTATTGGACCATGCAATAATTTATTTTTTCTTAATTTTTAACCACCATTTTGGCGACTTTTTCGCTCTCTAAACCAATCATTTTAGTTCGGCTTAAAAATCAGTAATTTTTCCTGATTATGGTAAGCTTTCTTAAGTCAACATTAAGAATGAAAAAGAGCTATGACAAAAGTTGAATTAGAAGGTGCCTTAGGTGAGTTTTTTACAGAATGCGAAGAAATTCTTCAGCGTATAACTTCAATTCTGACGAAGCTTGAAACGCAAGAGCTCTCTCTTGATTCGATCGATTCGCTTTATCGCGATGTTCATACCATGAAGGGAACGTCCCAGCTGTTTGGATTTCATCGCATCGGTTTGATCTCTCACACGTTAGAGGCCTGTCTTGAGCCAGTCCGCAGAAATAAAATGCAACTGGATCGTGGATTTGTGGATCTCATCTTCAAATGCTTAGATCTTATCGATCGCATTTTAAAAAATCCCAAATTAGATCTAGAAAATGATTCCACCCTTCAAAATGAATTACTTCATCTATTACCACGCTTGGTAGAGTCATCAACGAAGCGCTTTGGCGCCGAATTTCAAATTGACTACGAGGGAATTCCGTCTGAAAAAACGTCATTAGCGTCCATTCAATTCCTGAGTGAAAAACCGAAAGCATCGGTGAGTGAGCAGGTGACAGTTTCAGAAACTAAAGTTGAACCAAAATCAGATGCCCTTGAATCTCAGCAAAAACACAAACA
>CANFNX010000076.1 GCA_947448495.1 Bacteriovoracaceae bacterium
AACCCAGGTGTTATCGCCGATAACGTTGGTGATAACGTTGGTGACGTTGCTGGTATGGGTGCAGATATTTATGAGTCTATGGTTGCTGCCATTGTAGCTTCTATGGCCATTGCGATCACTTCTGCTGAACTTCCGATGCTTCTTGATTCCGCTGATGTGGCCATGAATAAGATCGTTGCCATCGGCCTTCCACTTGTACTTTCAGGTGTTGGTCTTGCTGTTTCAATCATTTGTATCTTTATCGCTCGTATGATGAAAAACATGGATCCTGCGAAAGTTCTTCGTGGAGCTCTTATTCTTCCTCCCATCGCTTTAGCAATTGCTTCATATGTCATCATGAATATTCTTGGAATTAATCAGTCTGTAACAGCAGTTATGACTGTTGGGGCGATTGGTGGAACAATCATCGGTCTGATCACTGATTACTATACAGGTATCTTCAGACCAGTGGCTCGTATTGCTGAATCTGCTAAAACAGGTGCAGGGACAAACGTCATCCAAGGTCTAGCTGTAGGGATGGAATCAACTGCTATTCCCATGATCGTGGTTGCTCTTGTTGCTTACTTCGCTAACAAATACCTTGGTCTTTATGGTATCGCTCTTTCAGCGGTTGGTATGCTTGGTGGTACTGCTGTTGTGATGACAGTGGATGCTTACGGCCCAATCTCAGATAACGCTGGTGGTATTTCTGAAATGTCAGGTCTAGGGCCTGAAGTTCGCGCTATCACTGATGAGCTTGATATGGTGGGGAATACAACGGCAGCGATTGGTAAAGGTTACGCTATCGGTTCAGCGATTCTTACTGTGCTTGCTCTCTTTTCTGCTTATAACATTGAAATCAACCATGTTCGCTCGATGAATGGTCTTGGTGCAGTTGAACTCGTTCTTACAGATCCAAAAATCCTCATCGGTATTCTTCTTGGTTCAATCCTTCCATTCCTTGTTGGTTCTTCTACGATGCTTGCCGTAGGTAAAGCTGCTGGTGCTATCGTCGTTGAAATTGGTCGTCAGTTCAGAGAGATTCCAGGTCTTATGGAACTCAAAGCTGAACCAGAGCCAAAGAAAATCGTAGATATCGCAACTAAAGCTGCGATGAAAGAAATGATTTTCCCAGGTGTTATTGCTATCGTTGCTCCAGTGCTTGTTGGTTTCTTCATGGGCCCAGCTTCTCTTGCTGGTCTACTTGCAGGATCACTTGCTGTCGGTGCTACCATGTCGCTTTTCATGGCCAATGCTGGCGGTGCTTGGGATAACGCTAAAAAGTATATTGAAAAAGGCAAACTTGCTGGTGAGAAGAAGGGAACTGATACTCACAAAGCAGCGGTTGTTGGTGATATGGTGGGAGATCCATTCAAGGATACATCTGGTCCAGGGATTGCGATCCTGATCAAGGTGATGTCAGTTGTTTCTCTCCTCATTGCTCCTTTGATTGCTCTACTCTAAGAAATCAAGTCAAGGCCCACTTCGGTGGGCCTTTTTTTTTGCCTTTAAATGGCTCCGAAAAGAGCTTCTAATTGGAAGAAAACAAATGGTGAGCGACGAAAGCCATAAAGCTTAGGAAAATCCAATCCCGGTGTTAGATCCGCAAATAACCATTGCTTGTAGAGATTTCTTCGATAAGTAGTGCTGATTCTATAATTAGACAAAAACCAAGCATTATTTACAATCGTGGTCGAAAGGCCTGTTCCGTATGAGATCGCATCATTATCACTCAGTCTTTGTAGTAGGGATGGTCCGTGACTCGTTTGAAATGTTTCTTTAGAAATTTTCCAGTCAATCAGACTTCTAAAACGAAAAAGAAGATTTTCAGCAAGGGGTAAATCCGAGTCCAGTGTACTTAGTTCCTCCCAGTTACGATCACTATACCAGGCCAGTTCATTGGCCATACGATGAATAACTTGCCAAGTCTGCCAGTTCTTTCTCAGTCGTCCATGAGAAAAAATCTGCGGAGGAATAGAAGCATTGACACCAATATCGGAACGAAACTGCCAGTCTGTATTTAGTTTGTTGGGATCTGGGGGCACAATAATGGTGTCACCTTTCTTGGCCACTTTGACATTCGATTTATCGTCTTTGTTTCTATTTTGAAATTGGAATCGAAACTTTTCTTGTAAACTAGGTAAGCGAATATTAAAGCGGAATTGTGTGTTGTCTACCATCTTATGATCTTCTCTTATCTCATAGCTTCGTCTTAAGCGGATAAGACTTCGTGCTAACTCATCATCTGCTCTTTGATCAGCAAAAAACATATCAATTCTGTTGGCCACGCGGTTGATGTTAAGACCAAATAACTCTTGCGTCGATTCCAGGATGGGAATCGTATGATCTTCTGGCTCTTCAGCTGGAGAAGCCAGGATGATTGAAGACCAGCTCATAAGTACAGAGAGGAGGATAATGAACATAAACTTATTGTAGGGCCTAAAGTTCATAAGTGCCAATTTTTGGAGTCGGTTTTATCTCAAAAAGATTTCTTTGTTTTCATCTTAAGCGATTGAATCTTTGGAAAACGAGGAATATTTTCCCGTTTTAGGATTGCGTCTGGGTCTATAATCGTGCCAAGTAAAAATTTTTCAAGGAGTGAAAAAGTGAAAAAGCACCGTTCATGGTTGATCTTAGGACTCATCTTCTTCTCTTCCCCAATCATCTACCTTTCTACAAAATCACCAGCTCCTGCATTGGACGATGTATTTTTGGCCATTGTAAAAAATGATGCTCAATCTTTTGCGGCCTACATGGATCACGGAGGAGCACTAGATAATAAAATCATGATTGATGGCACTGTGCGAACGATTGGAGAGCTAGTGGTGAAATATGAACGCAAAGATTTCTTGAAAAAGATATCGCAACGAAAAATACCTTTTAAGATCGATGAATCGATGTGGGAAATGGCGATCTCAAAAAATAACCCAGAACTCTTTAAATTGCTGATGGATCTAGATGAAGAGTCTCAGCAATCATTAAAAAAACTTGATCACCAAGGCAGAAATTATCTTCATCATGCAGGTCTACATTGTTCAAACAAGCTCATCAGTCTTCTACAAAAACATGGCATGAAATGGAATGACAAAGATGATAAAGGTGCCACTCCTCTGACCCTTGCTGCTGAAAATGAATGTCTCAAAATCTTAAGTTCTTGGAAAACTCAAGGCGTAAACTTGCATGAGAAAGACGGCAGAGGTCTGAGTGCCGTAAGTATCTTGGAGATGAAGAATGATCCAAGTTTTTTAATCTTCTCTAAGGAAGCCGCTCCTCAGGCAAAAAAAGCTCCCATTGTAGTTGCCGCCCTATCAACACCCCCGCAGTTCTACAAAAAAAGGCATATTCCTAAAGATAATCTTGCTGATCGGGCCCATCTGATAGGTCCAAATGAGCGCCCCGATGAGGCAAATGAGACGTCTCAGTATTCTGAGTTCAGTGATTAGCTCGAATACAGACCTAAAAAATTAGGTTGAAATTTGAGCTAGATAAAAGTTCGTTGCACAATTTCTTTTTGGCCTTAAAATAAAGATAAAAAGGGAGGAATGACATGGAAGTTATTCGTCGCACGAACGCTGAAATAGAAAAAAATATTGGGACAGTGGCCTACTTTGTTCGCAGAAAACGCAAAGAGAGAGGACTTACTCAAGAAGATCTCGCTAAGTTTTCCGGAGTCGGACTGGCATTCTTAAAGCGATTAGAAGGTGGAGATGAAAATTTACATCTGGCAAAAGTTCTTCAAGTCATGCGCCACTTGAATGCGGATCTTTTTCCGAAAGAATATCAATAATCATTTTTGAATTTTTTTACGGCGGTAGCGCATGTTTAGCATCTCTACCGCCAGAGAAAATCCCATCGCAAAATAGATATATCCCTTAGAAACGTGTGCCCCTAGACTTTCCATCACTAGCATCACCCCAATCAGAAGCAGAAATGACAGCGCTAGAATTTTTATGGTGGGATGTCTTTCTACAAAATCGCTAATGCTAGATGCAGAGATAAGCATAATAATCATGGAAATAATCATCGCTACAACCATAATCATGACCTGATCTGACATTCCTACAGCAGTGATGACTGAATCCAAGGAGAAGACAATATCCAGTAAGAGAATCTGAAAAAGCATCCAGTTGGGACTAACTTTTTTCTTTGAATTATTTTCAGCATGATGAAGGTGAAGCTCCGGATCTCCTTCTATCTTATGATGAATTTCAAAGGTTGATTTTGCCAAAAGAAATAGACCACCGCCTAAAAGAATAAGATCTCGACCAGAAAAACTCTGAGAAAAGATACTAAAAAGAGGCTCTTTGAGAGTCATGATCCAGCTAATTGAAAAAAGGAGTGCAACACGAATCACCAGGGCCAGTCCAATACCAAGATTTCTTATTTTATTTTGATTTTCTTTAGGTAGGCGTCCCACCAGAATTGAGATGAAAATGATATTATCGATTCCGAGAACGGTTTCCATCGCCGTTAAGGTGAGAAGGGCCGTGATAGCTTCAGTGGAAAATGATAACATCTTAAAGTCCTGGTTAAGTATTCTTGGCTATTATGGTCTATAACTTTGATCTTTTTGACTAGCTTAAAGGAAACCATGAAACATACAAAAATTTTTGTCATGATACTCATCTTAAGTTCCTGTGCTTCGGGACCAAAGCTTTATCCGAATGAAAAATTTAAGGCCGTAGGTAAAGAGGCTGCGAAGAGAGACATCGAGAAGTGTATCGCAGAAGCTGACAATTATCTTGAAAGTTCCAAAGGCAAGAAGATCGCTAAAGGGGCGGGAGCCGGAGCGGCCATCGGTGCGGCCATGGGAGCCGTGGGTGGAATGTTTACAGGAAACATGGGCAGAGGCTTAGTGCGTGGTGGGGCCATAGGAGCTGCTGGTGGTGGTGTCGCGGGCGCGTTATCCCCTGATGAAATCAAGCATCGCTACGTGAATCAGTGCTTAGCTGAAAAAGGTTACCAAGTTATCGGTTGGGATTAGTTTAGATATATTGCCAAAACCTAGGGGGAGATAGAAAATGGGAGCTCAATTTACCCAAGGTTTTATATGCCAAAGTTCATCTTTCTGTTCTTGCTTCTTTCATTCAATGCTTTAGCTGATTCCACTCTTGTTTATGATGCTCAAAAGAAAGGTATTAATCTTTCTGAAAAAGATAAATCCATTCTGGAGATTGGGGAGATTTCAACCACTCGATATGTGATTGGGGGGGTCCTAGGAACCTATCCTGTAGGTTTTGGTGTTGGACATGCTATTCAAGGTCGATGGAGTGATACTGGTTGGATTTTCACTGCGGGTGAAGCTGGTAGTGCTGCCGTATTTTTAGTTGGTGCACTTGGATGTATTAATAATGAGCTTGATAAAGGCTTCAATGGGAAAAATGATTGTACGGGATTGAATGAGGCTCTACTGGTTACAGGTATTATTGGATTTGTTGGATTCCGTATTTGGGAAGTGGTTGATGTCTGGTCGACTCCTCCGAGTCACAATAGGAAATACAATGAGCTTAAAGATTACATCCATAAATCACAGGCCAAAGAAATTAAGACGTCACTTTTCTTATCCCCACTTTATCAACCTAAAATGGGACAAGGTCTAAGTCTTACACTTAATTTTTAAAGGAACCCATGCACTACTTGCATACGATGATTCGAGTCAATCATTTAGAAGAGTCGATTGATTTCTATACTAAAGTCCTAGGTATGAATCTCGTTTCTAAAACGGATTACCCGGCCGGAGAGTTTACTTTGGCCTTTGTCAGTTACGGCAAGACTAAGAATGATCCTTGTATTGAACTCACTTACAATTATGGTAAGCACTCCTATGAATTAGGAAACGCATTTGGACATCTTGCTTTCGGAACTCCCGATGTGTATGGAATGTGTGAAAAAGTACGCCAAGCTGGTGGAAAGGTGACGAGAGAGCCAGGCCCCATGAAACATGGAACCACCGTGATTGCTTTCATTGAAGACCCTAATGGTTACAAAATTGAGCTCATCGAGCGAAAATAAACAAAAACTATAAGAGTAACCAAGTTACTACACTTTTATTTTCATTAAGTTTCATTTAATCACAAGAGGCTTTTTCCTCAGCTATTCCATAATAAACAGCGACTTGAAAAGCCGTGTCAAAAATAGTGATTTTTGTCTCGCATTTTTCACTCATGACGAGAAAAAAAAACTCGATGAGTCCTTACTAGCTTGAGGAGTCATTGATGAAGCGTTTTTCCCTATTTTGTATTTTAGCTCTTACTACGATTCATCCCGTTCATTCCGAGATTAAGCACACTGGTGACGAAGATGTTTTATCTTCGGTCTCACAAAAGCTCACTCAAATTGATGAGCGATTAAAAGATCATCGACTTTTTGTTGCCCCCGCTATTTTTCAGTGGAAAGAGTTAGATCAATTTCAAACTGATCTCATGTTCGTCGTTGCCCATGACCCCAATGGGCCTGTCGCTAAAGATACTCCTGCTGATTTGAGTCCTACGTACCTCACCCAAAAGTTAAAAGATTCTTGGTCAAAATTAGAATTAAATATTTTAGAAATAGAAGGGCTTAGTAAAGATCCTGAATGGGAATCACTGAAAGCTGAGATGTCACAGTTCTTTAAGTATAGGGAGGAATTCCTTTATCAGCCCGCTAGAGCGATGATCAAAACAGGTCTACTGACCGATCGTATGAATAAACTTAAGGAAGCTGCAAGACTGATACTTAAAGGCTCAATTGATCAAAAGGATCTTAGTCTCAAAGTGATCGATCCTTATGTGGAAAAACTCGCTAATGAACTTTCTGTTCTTAATCGATCTATTCAAGAACTAGAAGCTTTAAAAAATCCTCCACCAGTTGAAATCCCGACCATCTATAAACCAGTGCTCTATAACGAGCTCTATGTTTTTGCTTCAATGATCGTTATGGGAACATTATTCATAACATTTTCTGCTCTTTGGTTAAGGAAAAAGTTAACCAAAACACCAGCGGAGGAGAAGCCGATCGTAAGTAAAAGTGGCTTTAATTATTATGAATGGTTGAAGCGTTTAGAAACGAATCTCCAGGCGCTCAAGAGCAATGAAGAAAATATGAGTGAGCAGTACATTACTCTCAAAGGTCTTGCCACACAACTTTCAGAGGCACGAAAAAATTTAAATTTTTCTGATAATCAACAAGACTACTATACGAGTCTAGAGCACTTGAACGCTGCGGCTCCGAAAATTGAAGAGCATTTTGAGAAAACGAACCTCCGAAAGCACTCAGATGCTACCCGTCGAATTATCAGTCAGATTATTCAATTGTGTGATGCCATCGAAAATAAAAAAGAAATGAGTTTTGAAGATGAGAAACCAAAGCTTCGCTTGATCAAGCTTGAGCAGGCCACTCACTCAAAAGTTGCTTAAGCTTTTGACTCCAGATTATGATAAGGGCATATGAGAATTCTTATTTTTATTATGCCCTTACTTTGCTCCCTAAGTTTATTTGCCAACGAGGAAAATAGCCTTAAGCAAGGCTGCGCCAATCGAGATCTTATATCCTGTGAAAAATTAGTCACGTACTACTTTAATACCAATCAATGGAGCAATACGATTGTGCTTGGACAGGCACTTTGCGAAAAGGATGTCATCATTGGTTGTACTTTTGCGGGTATGAGTTATCTCAGTCAAACTAAGGCCAAAGAGGGTCAAAAGCTTTTAACGATGGCTTGCGATAAGTTTGAACCTTTTGCTTGCCGCTCATTAGGGCGTCTGATGAAAACTGCTGGCCAATCTTCACTCTCTCATTTGTATTTTAAACGTGCTTGTTATTATGGCCTTAAAGAGATTTGTCGTGATCTTTCAAAGGGAAAATCGATTCTTTCTCAATCTGGGAATGAATTTTTAGGTAAAATTAAACTTGATTGTAGCGATACAAAATCGAGTGCATGCTCTGACAGGCTGAATGCTTTACAGCTTTGTAAGGCGCCACTTTCAAAGGAAGATTGCGTGCTTCTTCCTGGATTCTTGTCTATCTTTTTTCGTGCTAAGTTGATGCAAGAAGAAGCAAAGTTTCAACTCAATACACTTCTCGCTGCCGAAAAGAAATTAAAACTAGATCCAAAATTAAAAGCTTACTCTTTCGATCTCGAAGTCGTAATGAAAGGCGTTCCATCACAAAAACTCTATCATTATGTTTTTGGATTTAACCTTCCCTGTTCCGGAGAAGGGACGGCGACTTCTCTTGAGCTTTATCGCTCTTCCTACCAGCACATGGATTCTCGTTCTCTCATGAGTATCCGAAAGGAATTTTCTAAGGGCAAGTCGTCAGATTGTTATGATTCTCAATGGGGTTTTGAAGCCTTTGCGGTGGCCAGTCTTGATCCACTTCATCCGGAGCAATTAGATATTTGGAAAATAAATCAGGATGGAAACCTCATTCAGCTTAAAGATGGTCTTCCCAAGTGATCTAAATACTTAAAAATATGTAATCGAGTAAAAAAAGAAGAGATGAAGAAGTGTAATTAATTGGCCATAATGGCGCTATGAAAACTCTTTTTTTAGTCTCTATTTTGATCTATTCCTCACTCGCTCTTGCTTTTAAAGCACCTACTCAAAAGTTATTTGAAGCTGTGGAAGAAAATAATTATAGAAAAGCTGCAAAGGCACTTCATAAAGGCGCAAGTCCGAACGCTGCCAATAATCCAGATGCACCTACAACATCACCTTTCTTACGAGCAGCTATTTTGAATCGAGTGGATATCCTCGACCTTATGCTGAAATACCGCGCTGATATTAATCAGGGCCGTCCAATCGATCATCATACAGCACTCATGATTGCAGCGACTCGCAATTATGCCGCTTTAGCAGAGCTCTTAATTGTAAGAGGAGCCGACATCAATATAGAAACGATATTCTCTCGAACGGCGTTGCAAATCGCAGCTCTCAATAATTCATTGGACGTCGCAAAGCTATTGGTCGCCCAACCCCAAATGGATATTAATCATCGCCCGGATCTTTGTGCTCTTGCCGTGGCCTCAAGGCAAGGTTTTAAAGAGATGGTGATTCTGATCAAGAGTCAGACTGGGAATAAGGCCCCAAGTGAAGAGTGTCTCAATGCCGCAATTGAAATGGCAGAGTATAATCACCATGATGAGATCGTGAGCATTCTTTTAAACTGATTGAGCGTTTTGACGCTTTAGTATTATTTGAAAAGAATCTTTAGTCTTCTCCAAAAACTCAATCGATGAGAAAGAACTTTTCCGATGTAATCCTCTTCAGGGATGGGAAAATCTTTTGCCCCATCCAAGCTGCGAGTTTGCATGAGAAGTGGTTGAACAAATTTGTTCATAGACCACAAGTAGTGACAAATAAGTCTGCCATTTTGATAAAAAACGATGATGTCGAATCGTTTTAAATTGTTGGCCTTCACTTCAACTAAAATTTCATCATTGATATTGATGACGGGAATCATGGATCCCGTCATGATCTTGCCTTTAAAAAAAGGCTGACTGAGTAATTGTTCTTTGATTTTTTGTTCAGAATCCAACTTCACTCCAGAGATCTGGCAAAAAAAAAGCCTCTGTTTCCAGAGGCTTCTATAAAATTTGGTACTCCCAAGGGGATTCGAACCCCTGTTACCGCCGTGAAAAGGCGATGTCCTAGACCGGGCTAGACGATGGGAGCATAACCGGATTTAAGATTTTCTTCGCTTAAAAAATGGTGATCTCGCTGCGACTCGAACGCAGGACCCCCTCCTTAAAAGGGAGGTGCTCTAACCAACTGAGCTACGAGACCACATCCAAACGAAGGTCTACAAGTTACGGTTCCTGAAGAAATTTGTCAAACACAAAAATGCGTCTATTTCGCCTTTTTTTTTACTCTAAACCATTATTTTTTACCCACTTAATGGACAAAAAAGGCGACTTTGACTAGAGTCACGCACCTATGCAAACCCTTCCTGAACATAAGAAAAAAGTGGCCTTTCACACTCTTGGATGTCGCTTGAATTTCTCTGAATCTGGCTCCATTGCTCAAGGATTTGTGGACCGCGGGTATGATGTGGTGGAGTTTGGTGAGGCCGCTGATGTGGTTTTTTTAAATACTTGCACGGTAACTGATGGTGCCGATTCAAGTTGCCGCAATCTCATTCGTAAGGCGCAATCTTCATCTCCTGAGGCCAAAATTGTTGTGGCCGGTTGTTATGCTCAAATGGAGGCAGAAAAAATTAAAAACATGCAGGGCGTGGATTTGATTTTGGGGACTTCTGAAAAATACAAGGTCTTTGATTATCTAGAATCAGAAGATGATTTGCAGGTTCATATTGATAAGTCTTCCGACTTTAATGGAGCTGCCACCACCCTGGCCGATTCCCACACGCGGGCCTTCTTAAAAATTCAGGATGGCTGCAACTACGTTTGCTCCTTTTGTATTATTCCCTATGCTCGTGGGCGCTCGCGGGCGATTTCAGTCGCTGAAGCTCTTAATGAGGCCAAGGCCCTTGCTCAAAAAGGTTTTAAAGAAATTGTTCTCACTGGTGTGAATATTGGTGAATACGAAACGGCCAGTGGAGAGAAATTAACAGATCTTGTGAAGGCGATTGTTGAGCTGCCGGAGATTGAGCGTTTGCGGTTGGGTTCTGTTGAGCCGAATACCATGACGAGAGAACTTCTTGAGGTGCTTAAAGCCTCTGGTAAATATCAAAATCATTTCCATATTCCTCTTCAGAGTGGCAGTGATGCCATTCTCACTTCCATGAGAAGAAAATACTCTATGTCTCAATATAAAGAGACCTTAGATCTCGTGAAGAGTTATTTTCCAGAAGCGGCTTTTGGGGCCGATGTGATTGTGGGATATCCGGGTGAAACAGAAGAGCAATTTTTAGAAACTTTCAATTTTCTTCGAACTGGCCCGATCACTCATTTTCATGTGTTTCCTTATTCAAAACGAAAAGGCACGACCGCTGCCCGTCTAGAGAATCAGATTCAGAGTGGAGTCAAAAAAGACCGAGTTCGCACCCTCATGATGCTAGGAGAGGCCAAGCTAGATGAGTTCTCTCAAAATCAAATTGGCAGAACGACTGAAGTTCTTTTTGAATCATTTCAGGATGGTTACTGGGAAGGCTATTCGAGTCAGTATTTGAAAGTGAAGGTAAAATCAGATTTTGATCTGAAAAATACGATTCATCCAGTTCTATTGAAGAGCTTTGTGGGCGGAACCCTGTTGGGCGAGATCGTTGTTTTTTAAGATAGCGCCATTCGGCTGCAAAAATAAAACAAAATAAACAGGCTAAGTTTTACGAGAACCATAAGAATCTCCTTTGAATCAGTATGCCTGACTCAAGGGAGATTACTAGATCGGTAAGTTTTTCTAGAAAAGATTCTTTTTAAACACCACTTGATTTCGATCCGGGCCGTAAGCGTAAATACTGACTGGAATACCTAGGGTTTCTTGAATGAAACTCATGTATTGATTCAGCTCAGCAGAGGTTTTACCATCCGAAAAATCATCTTTAAAGGGAGTAAAGTTTTTGAGTAAGGGCTTTGCGTTATACAGATTGATTCCTGGATAAGCACAGTCAACGACTTTGCCATTCACCTCGTAGGCATAGCAAATTTTAAGCTCAGGTAAATTTGAAAGAATATCTAACTTCGTCAAAGCAATCGAAGTGAGTTGAGAAGATTTAATAGCATAACGGAGCAGAGGAATATCGAGCCAGCCACAGCGACGCTTGCGTCCTGTGGTCGCACCAATTTCGTTACCTTTGAGTTGAATATGGGCCCCCAAATCATCAAAAAGTTCTGTCGGGAAAGGTCCTTCACCGACACGAGTGGTGTAGGCCTTCGCCACACCAATCACTTCTTCGAGGTGATGATGAGGAATGCCGGCCCCTGAAAAAATGCCTGAAGCCGCAGTTGAAGAGGATGTCACATAAGGGTAAGTGCCATAATCAATATCGAGCAAAATCCCTTGAGCGCCTTCATAGAGAATGCGCTTACCTTGAGACAGCGATTGATCAATGAGGCTGAAGGTATCAGTGACATAATCTTTCATTTCTTGGCCGAGTTTGTAGAGACGTTCAACCTCTTCTTCGACTGTCGGAAAATCAATGTGGTAAAGATTTTTAAAGAGTATCGCTTTCTCAGAATAGCCTACGCCTAGTCTTCTAATAAGAGTGTCTTTATCTAAAAGATCTTTGACTTTAATCCCACGGCGAGAAATTTTATCTTCATAAGCTGGGCCAATGCCCTTGCCTGTGGTTCCGATTTTTTCTGGGCCTTGGGCTTCACGAGCACCATCAAGCAGTTTATGAAATTGGGAAATGACAGTTGCTGTCGCTGAGACTTTTAAGTTCTCTGGAGTCACTTTTGTTACAGCTTTTATTTTGTTCAATTCGTAGAGAAAGTTTTCTGGCTCGAGCACCACTCCGTGGCCAATCACGGATGTGCAGTGAGGATGCAAAACACCTGACGGGATGACATGCAGAACGGTTTTTTTTCCGTTTACCCAAATAGTATGGCCAGCATTGTGACCACCTTGATAACGAACCACGAGATCACTTTTTTCCGCCAAAAGATCAGTAATTTTTCCTTTGCCCTCATCGCCCCATTGAGCACCAATAATTGCCATTGTTTGCATAAATGAAACCTTTACTTCGAAAGAAGTTTTGAATGTGTGAGTGTCGCTTCATCATACGCTTTTTAATAGGCAATTTTAAGGATTAAACCGAGCTAATTGAAAGATGATAGCTATTGAAAGAATGGATAAAAGGGGAGGGACTTTTAAGGTCCCTCCGGGAAAGGCCTGATGCAACTTCTGGGAGGAAATAATGCATTAGGCAATCGATCTAAATTCAAGACGGCTTTGAAGACTATCAAGGACATGCTGAAACTCACTCAAGGTAGGTAAATTCCCAAAATGAGTATTGTCGTGCATGTTCATCGAAACAAAGTCAAAAATCTCAATGGGAGTTGAGCGCTCGGCACCTTTAGTGAAGGCGCGCCAATGAGACTTTCCTGTCTTACGGTAATTTTCAAACAAGTTTTCCACCAATTCTTGTTTGGTTTTGACACCCACGCCAACGACTTGTCCACAGTCGTCGATTTCGAGGTACCAAACACGGTAATCATTTTGATTTTTCGGATGCTGCTTGGATTCTACTGCGATGGCAAGTAACATGGGGGTCCTCCTTGTGTCTCGCTCAAGTCACATCTTGTGACTTGATCACGGGTGTGTGTTGGGACAATTTAGGTGCAACTCGTGAACTTCATCCTGAAGTGTTTTGGGATGCACCTGTTTAGCATCCTGCTTGAGACCATCGTATCAACATCGCCCCTATGATTGTAAGAGTCATTCTCCTAACATCGACTAGCCTTTTTGAGAGGGAAAGTAAGAGAAAGGTAGTATCAAAAAGTCTCTTGCTCAGGTGATTCTGTCATTCAAAGCACTTGCCCCGACGTATCATCGGGGCGAAATAGGACCAAATGTTGAGTAAAAAAGTTTGAATCGTTGAACAGTTTTGATTTGCAAGCTTTGTTGTCTGAGTGAGAATGGTTTTATGTCTATCATTAAATCATCTCTTAAAATGGCCGTTGCCACTTTTTTCTCTCGTATTCTTGGCCTCATTCGTGAGCAAGTCATGGCCGCTTATTTTGGCGCTTCAGGTGTGACGGATGCCTTTCTTGTGGCCTATCGTATTCCAAATTTATTGCGGGATCTGTTTGCAGAGGGGGCTTTCTCCTCTGCTTTCGTGCCCACCTTTGTTGAGGCCAATCAAGAATCAAAAGAAAAAAGTCGTGAACTCATGTGGCAGCTTTTTTGGCTACTCGCTCTTATCACTGGTACAATTTGTCTGGGAATTGTCATTTTTGCTCCTCAATTGATTGCGATTTTTGCTCCTTCATTTGTGAATGATCCTCATAAGTTTGAACTGACTGTCACTCTCACTCGCATCATGGCGCCTTTTTTGACCTGTGTATCACTGGCGGCCCTTTTCATGGGTGTGCTGAATTCTCTAAAAGTTTTTTTTATTCCTGCTCTTGCTCCAGCTTCTTACAATGTGATGAGTATTTTGTGTATGTTGACTCTGAGTGGAGTGCTCAAGGCCAATGGGTATGATGCGATTTACTCACTTGGGATTGGCGCACTTTTAGGTGGCTTCATGCAGGCAGTGGTTCAGGTTCCGCTCATTTATAAATATAATCTCAGGCCAATGTGGCCCAAGCAGTTTTGGACGGCACGATCCAAGAAAGTGTTTACACTCCTAGGTCCTGGACTCTTTGGATTCGCCGCCACTCAAGTGAATATTTTAGTCACCACTATCCTGGCTACGGGAACTATGATTGGAGCAACCTCTTGGCTCAATTACAGTTTTCGTCTGTTTCAATTACCGGTAGGGATTCTTTCGGTCTCAATTGGAAATTCAAATCTGGTGCATTTTTCAGAAGCTTGGAAAAAAGGGGATGAGAAAGGGGCCAAGGAGTCTTTGCAATCCAGTTACTATCTTTCTTTTCTCACAGTCATGCCAGCCCTCGTTGTTCTCTACTGCCTCTCTGATGAAATCGTAAATTTGATTTTTGAGCGGGGTCGCTTTGATCGTAACAGCACTCTGAATACCGCGATGGCCTTGAGAATGTATGCCCTCGGTTTGCCTTTTTATGGGCTCTATAAAATTCTTGTTCCAACTTTCTATGCCCTTGATCGCCAGAAGGTTCCAGTATTAGCTTCGATGTTTTCAATCGCTTTCAACATAGGATTCTGTTTACTTTTAACGCCCTTGTATGGATTTAAAATTTTGGCCCTCGGCACAACCTTATCGGTTTTACTCAATGCCCTTATTTTGTCTTGGGTGCTGAACCAGAGACTTTGTTTATCGGCCTCATTCTTTTTCAACCCCCGGATGTACAAAGTTATGGGATCGAGTCTTGCCTGCATCGGCATTCTGGAATGGATAAAGGTAGAACTTTTTGCTCAACCTTTTTTCATCAAATGTCTTTGGGTT
Source organism: Bacteriovoracaceae bacterium (assembly GCA_947448495.1). Taxonomy (GTDB): domain Bacteria; phylum Bdellovibrionota; class Bacteriovoracia; order Bacteriovoracales; family Bacteriovoracaceae; genus Peredibacter. The sequence continues at coordinate 14,947 of CANFNX010000076.1, forward strand.
GCAGCCCAAATCGCAATTGTGGGCATTGTTTATGCGGGAATTTTGGTTCTTTTTGGTGAGCGAACAGCAGTCAATGCTCTCTGGAGCAAGGTTTCCCAGAAATTCAAGAGAAAGTAAAAAATTTCAACGCTTTATCTTGTACGGCCGACACTTTTTAGTTATTCTTATAATGTAATACCTTTTTTAAGGACATCTAAATGAAAACTGATTTTGACACGCTTAAAGCGCTCTCGACATACACGATCAATCACCTTAAGCAGGCCGAAATGATCGAGTTTGCTGCAGACTCTCGCGCTGACCTTATTGAAGCTTTAGCTA
>CANFNX010000077.1 GCA_947448495.1 Bacteriovoracaceae bacterium
GGAAACTCTAGAATCGAGTTTAAAAGATCAATTTGCTTAGAATCGATGGTTTTCTCTTCCTCGGCCATCTCCACCATCACTTCAATATCATCCTTCGTCACAAGACGCCCTCTTACGTTGGCGTTTTCACCTAAGACCACTTTAATAATCATCATGAAAATCTTAACCACCGGATAAAGGGCGTAATAAAACCCCATAAGGATGAGTAAGCAAAATGGTGCGAGTTTTTCAGAACGACTTCGTCCAAAGGTTTTAGGCGCAATCTCACCAAACAATAAAATCGCCACAGTGGTTATCCCCACACTAATGGCCAGCGCATCGTTGTTTAAATAGCGCTGAGTAATGGAAGTTGAAAGCGAGGCAATCAAGATATTTACAAAGTTATTTCCCACGAGAATCGTCGTGAGAATATCGTTCGGCTTTTGGAGCCAATGTTTCATCGCCCATGTATCCAGTCCATGTTCTTCAGCGATCTGCTTGGCCTTTTCGTATGGCAAGGACATGAGAGCCGCCTCGGCACCTGAAAAGAAAGCGGACAAACATAATGAAACAACTAAAACCAATAGCTCTTGATCGGAACTCATATTTAGTACCTAGGAATGAAAGAAATGAAAGTGAATGAACTGTAACAAAGATTGAACCTCAAAGGTTCCGCCGGGGGTTCTATAAGGAAAGACTCCTGTTAAATATCTAAAATGACGTAATCATTATACCACAATCGGCCCTAAAGACCAAACCTCACGGAGTTTTAATGGGATAGTGGTTTGCCTTTAAAATCATGATCGGCATACACAATTCGGTCATTCATTTCATGGTCGTAATCACGAATTTCCGACATGTTAGCAAGCCCGCGAAAATTGGTCCGGCATTTATAGCAAATCGCTACCAAAGCGAGGCGTCTGAATAAGAACAGATCCACCAGGTAAAGTGCCACAAGACTTAAACCATAAGTCCAAATCGAAAGAATGGCGGCCATGATAAATAACGCCACTCCAATTTTTCGATTAAAATCTTTTTGCTTATAAAAATCTTGGCGTGAACAAACAGGACATTCTTTCAAAAGTCCCTTTTCATGCTCATGATTAAAATTTACATCCATCGTCTGTTGGCAGATTTCGCACTGAACTTTGTGAGCATTCACATCAGGGTGAACCTCTATACTGGACCCACAATGACTACATGTGATTTGAACTGACATCATAGAGCTAACCCGTGTTTACCCATGAGATAAATGGAAATAAGTTCCCCGACAATAACAAAAAACTCTACGATGTAAAGGACACCAGTAGCACTTTGAATCGAACGAATCTTACACAAACGAAAGGTAAAGAAACTTAAAACGAGCGGGGCCACATACCCCCACAAATAGCGCATCGAAATAAACAGCCAATTAAATGAATACCCATCTCCAAGCTGATTTCCTTCTTCTAAAAATGGCACTGCAGCTGTAAACAGCACACTCAGAGAAGACATCAACTTCAAAAACATCACGATCCAAAAAATATACAAACAATAGAGGAGAGGTTCTTCAGTTAGTTTTGGCACCACTAAATAGTAATGTCCAAGAATCATGGCAAAATTACTAATCCCCAGAAGCAATGAAGAAAAAAAGAAAAACATCACCCAACTCGGGGTCATTAAGTAGGTGTGAAAAATGAAAATAATAAAGGCGATAATTTGCAACACATACAGCGTCCACATCAACCACGACTTGTGATCTTGGTGATAGCCCAATGTCACAACATTACTCACAAGAAGAAATCCCAAAAGAACCAGGGACACCTGATCTAAACCAGGCTGCATAAAATAGGCTACACCCGAAAAGAGCACCAAACTTGCGAGTACAATACTGGTCGCCAACTTATAAAACCCCACACCTGTGAGTTTGGTGTTAACCACCGGAGTAAGAAGCTGAGTCCCAAAGGCCAGACCAAGTAAAAAACTATGTGTGATGATTTGTGTAAGGCTATTTGTCATAATCCCTACTTTAGCAAAAGGGAGCGAAAAAGGTCATCAATGATTTGATGATTCGGATAAGGAATCTTCCCTCTGTAGGGCGCACTTAACAAATCTGGTCTAATGGAGAGCCATTCACCTTTTGTTTCGAGCTCGGAGTACTTGGGAAATAAAAAAACATATAAAAGAATCGTCTTATCTTGCAACTGATTGGGATAAGTTCCCATAAAACGCCCAAGGGCCGGGTCAATCACAAGTCCAACTTCCTCTTCAACCTCCCTCACTGCTGCGAGGAGAGGCGTTTCCCCCTGCTCGATTCCTCCACCGGGAAATTCCAGAAGTCCTTGAAAGGGTCCTCCATCCTCGCGGATTTGGACCCAGACTTTTAAAAGTTCAGGTAACTGATCGTAAAAGATAACCAGGGAGACAGGAATGAGTTTCACGGAGTCAGATCCTTAGGCTTAAAAAATTTAGATTCAAGTTGCGCCAGCTCGGCCGAGAGACTTCCTAAAAACACCGCCCACCAAGGCATCTGACTATTATTGAACCAAATGACTGCCGTCCAAAACATGCCCGCCGGAAGTGACTTGAGCCCCGTTTTAACCATCGAGGGTAAATGTGGAAAAGGTTTCACAATTAAATTCTGAAGATTAAAAACGGTCTTGATCGTTGAGAATCGATAGCGTTTTGTATTTCCAAGAGTCACATCACTTTCTTGAGAAGCGACCCAATTCCAAACATATCCAAATGAAAAGAGGATCACAAAATCCAAATTATCCCATAAGAAATAGAAGACGAGATCAATAATGATAAGGGCCAAAAGTTCAAAAAACTTTCTGCGACTGATGAAGAAACTGCTCATTCCAGAAATCCTTCTCGGTGAAGGAACGTCAATTCTGGAAACTGAATACTTGCCGGAGCTTCTACGACGAAGGAAAAAACGCTCATAAAATCTTGAGTCGTCAGCATTTTATCCCGGGAAAACTTCGACCCCATTTTATCCCAAAGCGGAGTATTAATCGCCCCAGGGAAAAGGTTTGTGAAGCGCACTTTATGATCTTTCCACTCTTTTTTTAAGCTCTCTAAAAGTCCGAGTTGACCAAACTTTGAAGCATTGTAGGCACTCACATTAGGATAACCATACTGGGCCGCAGTCGAAAGAATAGAGATGATATGAGTTTGTTCTTTAATAAGAAAAGAATCTAAATGTTTGAACAATAAGAACGGGCCAACCGTATTGGTCGCCAAATGATTCTCAAATTGCTCCAGGCTTGTTTCAGAGATGGGAGACATTTCACATATTCCAGCATTATTGACTACAAGATCAAAGGTAGGTGTGAATTCTCTCACTGCTTCGAAAAACTCTTCAACCGACTCTTCAGAGGTGATATCGAGTTCAACATCATAGAAATTATCATGGTCAAGGTCAGTTCCCGAGCGGGAACCACCAAAAACCATATAGCCTGCTTCTAATAAATATTTGGAAATCTCAAGACCAAGACCAGAAGAGGAACCAGTGACCAGTGCACACTTTTCCATGATTCCTCCTCTGTTTTGAAATTACTTAGCGATCCCTACTGCACGTGTTTCACGAATTACTGAAACTTTGATTGTGCCAGGGTAAGACATCTCTTGCTCAATCTTATGAGCAATTTCTCTTGAGAGCATAATCGTTTGCTCATCTGATACTTTTTCGTTTTCAACGAGCACTCGAACTTCACGACCAGCAGAGATCGCATAAGAACGATGTACACCTTCAAACGAGTTAACAATTTTTTCAATATCAGAAAGACGAGACACATAAGATTCTTTAAGCGCCTTACGTGCACCTGGACGAGCACCAGAAAGTGCATCCCCTGCAGCGACTAGGTGAGCAAGTACAGACTCTGGTTTTTCATCATCGTGGTGAGCACGAATCGCATGAACGATATCTGGTGACTCTCCATATTTTTTAGCAAAGTCAGCCCCGATCACAGCATGTGAGCCTTCTGCTGAAGCATCCAGTACTTTACCAATATCGTGCATAAGACCAGCACGGCGAGCTTGTTTCACGTTGAGACCAAGTTCAGCGGCCATGTTACCAGCAAGGAAAGCTGTTTCAAGAGCATGTTGATATTGATTTTGAGTATAAGAGGTACGCCAGTTCAGAGCACCAATCAGCTTCAAGATTTCAGGATGGATCCCGTGAACACCAATTTCCATCTGAGCTTTTTCACCAAGTTCACGCAAGCGAGACTCAAACTCATGCTTGCATTTTTCATAAAACTCTTCGATTTTAGCTGGGTGAATACGACCATCAGCAATCAAGCGCTCGATCGTCATTCTTGAAATTTCTTTACGAACAACGTTGAACGAAGAAATCGTCACAATACCGGGAGTGTCATCAATAATCAGATCCACACCACAAATTTGCTCGAAAGCACGGATGTTACGACCTTCACGGCCAATCAAACGTCCCTTCACACCATCATCAGCAATCTCAACAGATGAAATCGTTTGTTCAGCTACATATTCTCCAGCAAAACGCTGAATCGCAATTCCCACAATTCTTTTTGCACGTTTTTCAGATTCTTCATTGGCCTCTTCTTCAACTCGCTTTACTCGTTTGGCAGCGTCGACTCTCGCTTCCTGCTCAACGGCTTCAATCAATTCAGCTTTCGCCTGCTCTTTTGTGAGACCAGCAACTTGAGTCAGTTTATTGGCAAGCTCGTCCTGAATTTCAGCATTCTTCTTTAATTCGCCATCGAGTTTTTGAGACTTTGCTTCGAGATCAGTTTCTTTTGTTTTAATCCGGTCCTGATCTTTTTGAATCTGTTCCGTCTTTTGCTCCAAAGCAACTTCTTTCTTGGTTAGGCCACGCTCAAAATCAGTCAGATGCTTTTTCTTTTTTTCCATTTCATTTTCAAGCTGACCGCGCTCTTCACGAACAATGTTCTTGGCATCATTCTGAGCTTTCTTACGAACTTCTTCAGCTTCAGCTTGAGCTTTCTTTACAATGTCTTGAGCTTCGCCCTCTTTGGATTTTTGAGTCGCAGAATTTTTTATGCTTAATAGGATGAAAGCAACTACTGCTCCCAGACCTGCGCCAACTAAGGCCATCATTATTGGATTCATTCGTTATCCCCTTAAAACTTGATTTGCTGTTTAACGTCCCAGCAAAATTTTTCTGTTATTATAAAATCCATGTGGCAGTCATGACTTTCCACTGGAATCTTTTCTTTCAATTGACCGCTCCAGGCGATTCCAATTCTGAGGGCCCCAGAGTTCTCAAGAAAGCGATCATAAAATCCTTTCCCTCGACCAAGTCTCGCCCCCGACAAATCAAAGCCCACACCAGGCACTAAGATCCAACTCGGCTCCACTTCGTGGTAGGGTTTTTCCAACCATACTCCTCCACGAGGCATTCCATCCGGAATGGCAAAACTCATCTCTTGCCCGGCCAAAATCGGAAAACTCAAATCCAAAGGAAGTGCATGAAGCAGCTCCTGGTACATGGGCGCAATCTCGGCCTTTAATGGTAGATAAGCAGCGCCAATGAGTTCCGTGAGTTCAGGAAACGAATTGAGAAACTTAATGACTTGATTAGTAAGGGAAAAACTTAAGCGTTGAATTTCATCAGACGAGAGGTCAGTTAAACTTCTAAGCAATTCGGCACGAAGTGTATCTTTTCCCACATCTAGTTCGCTTCAAAATTCAATGCCTGCAGAGCTGTTTCAAGGGAGCCTTCAAGCTTTAAGATGTTTTCTTTGTATTCATCTTCAAGCTGTGTTTTTTCTGTAGCCATTTTAAGGGCCACAAGAACCGCAAGGTCCGTATCTCGAAGCATAGGTCGAGCTGATTTGAGATGCTGAATTTCAGCATTCACCAGATCGATCACTGCTTTGGCATTTGTGCTATCGTTTTGATCCGGGCGAACCCGAACCTTACAACCTAGTACATTGTACTCAATGTCCTGACTCATTTTGGTCATAGAAATAAGGTAGGGGATGACCCCATAAAAGTCAATGAAACGAGAGTGAAATTGCGTTGTATTTTCGAGAGCTTAAGTAGTCTCTAAACCAACTAAAGTTTTCAGATAAAGTTCCAGATCGAAGAGCTGTAAATCATCAACTGATTCACCCACTCCGATATAGGTAATTGGTACTTTTAAATGATCGACAATCCCCACAGCACTACCGGCCTTGGCAGAACCATCGCACTTAGTGAATATAATTCCAGTGAGTTGAAGAGCTTTGTTAAATTCTTGGGCCTGCTTGAGAGCGTTTTGGCCGGTGATCGCATCTAAAACGAGAAGAACTTCCTGAGGAGCTTCTGCGTTAATTTTGCTCATCACTCTTTTCGTTTTCGCCAATTCATCCATCAAATTTTGATTGGTGTGAAGCCTGCCGGCCGTATCAATTAAACAATAATCATAGTTTTCAGCAAATGCCTTAGCGACTGTGTCATAGGCAACACCACTAGGATCTGCTCCATCTTTGGCACGAACCATATCCACACCGGCCCGATCGCACCACACTTGGAGTTGATCAACGGCGGCGGCTCGGAACGTATCACAAGCACCCACAATAACCTTCGCCCCTTGTGAGTTCAGCTTCGTCGCCAGTTTTCCAATCGTGGTGGTTTTACCAGCACCATTCACTCCAACAATCATGAACACGCGAGTCTTCTTTTCATTCTTATCAAAATTAAATACATGACTATGAATCGAATCTTGAATGGGAGCCATTTTATCTTTCATGAAACCAAAAACAAGGTTCTGAATTTCTTCCGGTCCTTTGCCTTTGCCATCTTTTTCAAGTTTTCCGAGCAACTCTTGAACGAGTCCTGTTGGAATGTCGGCGGTATAAAGAATTTCCTCAATCTCATCTAGGGAAGCTGTCCCGGTTGAAAATAAATTTCCTATTTTTCCCCAAACTTCAGAGCGAGATTTCTCAAGGCCCAATGTTAAGCGATCTTTCCAAGAGACTTTGGGAATGGCAGGAGCAACTGGAGCAGCCTTAGGAGCAGCTGCTTCCGTGACTTTCTTTTCTTCAATAACTGGTTTTTGAATTTCAACTTTCTTTTTCTTGAAAACCAAAAACAGAACGATAAGGGCCAAAACAGCAATCGCAGCAAAAATTAAAATATTTAACGAGTCCATAACTACCTTTGAAAAAGTCGCATCTTTTTATCATTTCAAATGAGTCTTGAAAATTCTTTCCATCAATAAGACAGGAGAAATTTTGCTGCTTCGTTATAAAGCATCTGTAAATTCATTCACTTGAAATATTTTTTGATAGAGCACTCGCTTGCATGATGGCGGGTGTGTTGCCCATAACAAGCCCCTCAATGAAGAGGGGCCCTTTCCAAAAAAAGGACTGTTATGGATGACATCATCAGGGTGTTTACTTTGCTAATTTTCTTATTGCAAGCGATTGCAATCTTGAAAATGAGCTAGAGGCTTTAGGGAATGTGCAGCAACACATTCCCACCTGATTTTTAAAATTTTATCTAATCTGAATTTCGACTTCAACGACAAAAAGGTGCCACGTACCTTTTTCAACATGTTTAAATAATATCTTCCGCAAAATATTTTCTCAGGAACATCCAAATCATTTGGGCCGTTGCCCCCCACAAGATGTGCGATTTTCCATTTTCATCTTTTGATAAATAGCTTCCAGGTCGAATCGGATGAAACATCACAGGGCTCTTGCCATAACCATGGCGCCAGGCGAACTCCCACTGATCTTCGATCAGAAGCTCTTTCCAAGGATAGGCCATGACTTCATCCCACTCACCATTACTTTTCACCTCTTGCAAAAAATGCATTGGAGAGACAGTGAGTCTCGCCATGACAGGAATAATCGGCTGCATCCGGGCGGTCATCACCACTGGCAAATGCCCGAGGTACTGAATCACATTTCTGGAAAGTTGGGTTTCTTCTTCAAACTCACGAAAAGCCACTTCAGAAGGATGAGACTCTCCCGATTTCTTATGTCCACCAACGAAGGCGATCTGACCTCCATGTGTGGGCATATTTTCTGAGCGCTTAATAAGAAAAACATACTCTTCATTACATAAAAACAGCACAGCTCCTTTCCACTCGGAAGCGTCAGGAGTATGCTGAGATAAAATATTTTTGATTCGGTGAAAATCCATGCGTTTACGTTACCAGTTTGAACTCATTCAGCTTATTCGAAACTTCTTTACCCAACAAGGTTTTTTGGACGTCTTAACTCCTCCAGCGGTAGAAAACCCCGGCATGGAAGTTCATATCCATCCTTTTCAGTTATTTTCGGCTTCTAAAAAACAACTTCATCCCCAATACCTTCACACCTCCCCGGAATTTTGTCTGAAGCAACTTCTCGCGAGTCCCGAGGAAAAGATCGAAAAGCTCTTTTCTATCTCTTATTGCTTTAGGGATGAACCCCACTCTCCCATTCATCGGCATCAGTTTTTGATGCTCGAATGGTACAGAAAACATGAGCGCTACGAAAAGATCATGCAAGATGTGGAAGAGTTTATTCAAATGTGCCTCACCTCTTCCTTGCCTATTCGCTCTGAACTTAAAAACCAACAAATCATTAAGAAAACCATGCAGGAGCTTTTCCTCGAAATCTTGGGCATTGATATCTTAAATTATTTAACAGTCCCGAAAATGAAAGATCTGCTGAAAAACTTCCCTGATGTTCCTGTCCCGGCCACGGAGTGCGAATGGGATGATTATTTTTTCCTTCTCTACTTAAACAAAATTGAGCCGGAAATAAAAAATTACCCTCTTCTTCTTATCTATGAATTTCCCGCTCCACTGGCGGCTCTCTCTACCCTCAAATCAACCGACCCAAGAGTGTGTGAGCGCTTCGAGGTTTACATCAACGGTATTGAGCTTTGTAATTGTTTTAATGAGCTGACTGACCTTGTTGAGCAGAAGAAACGCTTTGATGAGCAAAAACTTCTCAAACAAAAGCTTTATGGCTATGATCTACCTGAGCCGGATTCTTTTTATAAGGCACTGGAGATAGGCTTGTCACCTTCGGCAGGGATTGCCTTAGGAGTTGAGCGTCTCTTAACTTCATTATGTGAAATCGAAAATCCATTTTTTTATTAGAAGGAATATTATGAAATTTATCACCCTGATTCTCTCTTCTCTTGTGGCCACTTCTGTCAGTGCAAAAGAATTCAACTTAAAATGTGTCGCCACACATAATGCTGATGTCGTTCTTGAAACAGATGTAAAACTACCTTCAGGTGCGAAAAGTCTTTCTTTTGGTGAATTCGAAGAGTTTGAATTCTTTCTCTCTCAATCTGGTGAAAACACGGTCGAACTTCAAGCACTTTACAATGTAGATCCGTCGCGCAGTTACGCAACGGCAACATTTCAAGGTGAAAAATCTTTCGTAGAGCTGAGTATTTGGAGACGTGAATTCATTATGGAAGTACGCTGCTCACAAGTTGCTCCGTAATCACTGTTTCGATCTTTTTTGCCAATTCATGGATATGTACACCATCCACGAAGCCATGGTGAACCTGGATAGAAAACGGCATGCGCATTTTTTGATTTTCAAGTTGAGTAAACTTTCCCCAGGCAATGGACGGAACGTCTGAAGACTTGAATTTGTAAACTGGATGCTGAATGGAAGTAAAATCAAACCAAGGCAAACTCGTTATGAAAACATAATTCTTTGGATCTTTAGCACTTGTATCGATCGATGTATTCAAAAGTTTATGTGTTTTACTTGAAACACTCTTTGCCTTCAAACTTTCTCCAATAAAAGAATTCAGATTGTTCACATAATTAAAACAAGTGTAATTAAAAAGATTTTGCTCAATTAGAACGGTGTATGATCCATTCAAGACATCGTTCTTAACCACCTTGCCATCCACCAAGCGGTATTTAAAGTGATCTAACTCATTGAGTGATTTCATTAAACAAAACAGAAAAAAATGAAACACCGGAAGCTGTCTCTGCTTACAAAAGGGAATGAAGTCCGGCACCTCAAGCTGAATTGTTAAATTCAGCAGGGGATTTTCGAAGCTTTCAAAAAAATCAAAACGATCTCGTCGCAATTCGAAATTATTCATGTGAGCTTAAATAAGTTGCAACCCATTCATCACGGAATGAAGCTTGATAATAAATTCTGACTTTATGTGCTGAATGGGCATATTTTTTGCCCACTGATAGTGATACTCAAATCGCTGGTCCTGACGAAGTGACGTTTTTAACAGAGGTGAATATTCTTTAGCCAGTTCGGATGAAAAAACCGCATACCACTGGTAGAGATCTTCGAGATTATGGACCTCATAATACTCCATCACATCTAATGATTTTTCCGTGAGGATTCGTTTGATCGAATAAAGATTGAGTTGTCCCAGGGATTCCTTCTTGAATGTTTGGTTGAGATAGCGTTGTGAGAACTTCAGGCTAAAATCTAAAAGTTTGCCAGAAGAAGGTGTGGTTTCATTTTCTAATCCAGCATAAACCTCATCCAACACTAGTGCTTGGTAAACACCTTCACGCGATCCACCTTGATCAAGAGTATTCAACCAGCTCGCAAGCTCCTCATCAGTGGCCTCAGTTCGGCGAGTAACCTGAAAAAGTTCCTGCAAAAATTTTATATCAAATTGTCGCTTTTTCTCATTCGGAAGTTTATCAAATTCCGTGGCATCTTTTTTTTGCTTGGTGTAGTTGTTCACATCCGTCGCTTTCTTTTCAATTTTCGGAATCACAGGGAGTTTTATTTCTGGCTCAGGAGGTACAGGGATGGATCCAAATAATTTCACTCCCCAGCTCTCTCCAGCAATTGAAGTCACAAAGGAGCGTGCTTTCGTTTTCCACGATGGTTCAAGAGGCTTATCTTGAGCAACAACGACTAATGAGAAGAGAAGTCCGACAATAATCATCCATTTTTTCACGTTAACTCCTTAAATATACAAACATCTTAACTCAAGCCTGCATGGGGACTACTAGGAGAATCTTGCCTCGATAGGGAGCTAGAGGCGAATGAATTAAACTATAAGTGTGAGGTAAACCATGTTTAGTTTTCTTTTTGGACGCAAACGTAAAATTCAAGATGATGTGATCGTGAACGCAGTGGTGACACAGACGGCTTCACTCATTGGTGACCTTCACCATCAAATGGATCTTCGTTTTAAGGAATTGTCTGCCCAGGTAAAAGAAATCGAACTCGGTTTAGCGCAGATGGAAACAAAGCTTCTCACTAAAGATCTCAAAGACAAACAGGCCTATGGGCTTCTCCATTATAAACTCCATGAATCAAAGAGTAACAAACTTCAAGACGAGATAAAAACGCTTGAAGATCAACTCCATTCACGTAAATCAAATTTAAAAGATCAGTAGTTTTAGATGTCGACTTCCATACCATCGTAAGCAAAAGTCCAATCGAACTGATGCTGATGCAAAGATTTTTGAATCTTGTAATAATCTCTATCGTTTTCCATCATTTGAAGCAATTGGGAATCGGTAGCTGAAGGATCATGATGAGTGAAAATAACTTTTTTCACTTTTTCTCGAAAAGCAATATCCATTCCGATAAAGGCAGAACTGTGTCCCCAATCAATTCGCTTCATAAGATCGTCAAAACTATATTGAGCATCAAAATACATTAGATCAATATTCTGATAGAGGGGAAGGTCTTCAGCGAGCTCCCCTCGTCCCACTCTTTTGCCCTCATTGTCTACCACATGAGCATAATTTTTGCCTTGATAACTCACCTTGGCCCCCCAACAAGCATCAGGATGATCTAATTTGTAAGGAGTCACTTCAAAACCAGCAATCTGAGTAGAAACTCTAGGTTCAATCTTATGAAAATGAATTTTTGCACCAAGCGCTGCAAAAGGCACGGGAAAATAAGGTTTGGTGAAAACCAATTTAATCGCCTCTTCCAAGGCCGGATCAACAGAATAAAAATGGATCTCATTACCAGGAATGAAAATAGGAACGAAGAAGGGAATTCCCATGAGGTGATCCCAGTGAAAATGGGTCATGTAGATGTGAATAATACCTTTGCCTTTGCCACAGGGTCCAGCCAGTAGCTGATTCCCTTTCAAACGAAGACCGGAGCCCCCATCAATGATCAGTGAGTCTGCACCAATGAGCTCCACACAGGTGGTATTACCACCAAAAGACTGGCCGGAACCAATCCCTTTCTCGGCCATAAATCCTGGAATATTTTTTTCGTTGTAATACGGGGAACGGCAAAAATCTTGAAGGTAAGTTTCCGTTTTGGACTCAAGTTCCTGGGGTGTTAAGGGGGCAGGTATCGAACCCCTCGATCCCCAGATTTTTAATTTCATCCTTAAATTATAGTAAGGAATAAAAAAATAGAAAGGCGGAATTAAAATTTACTTAACAATCCGACCGACCAAATCATAGTCAAGAACTTCAGTAATCTCGACTTTCACGAGGTCCCCCGCCTTGGCAAGACCATCATTAATGATGACTTTGCCGTCAATATCTGGAGCTTGACCAGCATGACGCCCTTGGAGAAGAAGATCTGTTTCTTCATGAGCACCCTCAATTAAAACCTCGATCACTTTACCCAGGTATTCTTGATTCAATTCTCGAGCAATTTCTTTTTGAGCTTCATAGAGTTGCTCAAATCGTTCATCAATCACTTCTTGAGACACTTTATTTTTCAACCTGACTGCAGGTGTTCCTTCTTCATCTGAGTACTTAAAGACACCTAAATGATTAAAGCGAGCTTTTTTAATACCATTTAACAAAGCTTGAAAATCTTCCTCTGTTTCACCAGGGAAGCCTACGATGATCGATGTTCTCAAAACAATACCGGGAATTTTTGAGCGCAAAGTAGAAATCTTCTGATGGATCAATTCTTCTGTTGCTCGACGGTTCATTCTTTTCAAAACACCATCCGCAAAATGCTGAACTGGCATATCTAAATATTTAGTAATCTTTTTTGATGAAGCCATGAGATCCATAACATCTTCAGTCAGATCGTCTGGATAAAAATAAAACACGCGAACCCAGTCAATACCTTCAACTTTCTCTAAGCGAGAAAGAAGATCATAAATCATAGGGTTTTTTCCATCCTTTTTACCGCCGCCCTCAAGGTCAACTCCATAATCAGAAAAGTCTTGTGAAATCAAATTAAGCTCTCTCACACCCGTAGCTGCTAACTGCTCGGCTTCTTTGACCAAGGAATCCACAGTTCTTGAGCGAAGCTTTCCGCGAAGAGTTGGAATAATACAGAACGTACAATTTCTATTACAACCTTCCGAAATTTTTAACCAGGCCATATAAAATGGAGATGTATTAAGACGTGGATCAAATTCCGTGTGAATATATCGTGGGATTTCAACGAAAGATTTCTTTTCTAGTTTTCCTTCCTCAAGAGCTCGCAAAAGTGGAACGATTTTATGATACTCACCAGTTCCAATAAACATATCAACTTCAGGCATCTCACCTTCAAGTTCATTTGAATAACGTTGGGCCATACAACCCGACATCACGAGAGCCTTACAGTTGCCTTCTTCTTTATAGTTCGCAAGATCTAAAACAGTTTCAATCGATTCAACTTTAGCCGCTTCTACAAATGAGCATGTATTCACAATAATAACTTCTGCATCTTCTGGCGCCTGAGCAATGGTAAACCCATCAAGCTTTAAATGACCTAACATAACTTGAGAGTCTACAAGGTTCTTGGAGCATCCCAGAGAGGTAAAATAGAGGGATTTTTCCTGAAATTTCTTAGGCTCAGTATTCATACTTACATCCATTTCGTTTATCGTTTTAGATTTCGGATATTTAAAAGATTCCGATGCAAAAGTCTAGAAGACTGGAAGATAACTTCATTGAACCCTGTAAAAAACTCACACTATAGGCTATCGCTGCCCCTATAAGAGTTTCACTTTTTTACTGAGTACACTGGCCGAACGAGAAAATCCGGTTAAACTCAAGCGCAACGAAAAGAGGCAAGAAAGTCCCAGGATCATAACGATTAAAGACTGTCATATACTTAAGATTAAACAGTATGGGTTATATTAGAAACGGCTTTGCTAAAACACGTCAGGTCCTTCCGAAGGTGAAAAAAATCATCTTCTGGTCTGCCTTTGCGTCTTTTTTATCCACCATTGTGATGGTGGTGGCGCTGAAATGGTTTCCTGTACTCGTCACTCCTCTGGTTTTATTACGGGCCGGTGAATATGCTCTCGATGGAAAGTGGGTAGCCATCCAAAAAGACTGGGTAAGTCTGGATGAGATTTCTCCTCACCTTCGCAAGGCCGTTATTGCTTCCGAGGATCCAAAGTTCCTATCGCATTCTGGTTTTGATTTTGAGGCCATCGCCAAGGCTATTGATGCGAACAAAAGACGCAAAATAAAGATGGGTGCCTCTACCATCTCTCAACAAACTGCTAAGAACGTATTCTTGTACCCTTCAAGGACTTTTGTTCGTAAAGGTCTTGAAGCCTACTTTACTGTGTTAATTGAGAATATTTGGGATAAGCGACGGATTCTTGAAGTTTATTTGAATGTCATTGAACTAGGACCTGGTATTTATGGTGCTGAAGCAGCCTCTCGCCACTATTTCCAAAAATCGGCCCGCAATCTGGCCCAAGGCGAAGCTCAGCTTTTCGCAGCAATCCTGCCTAACCCCCGCAAGTGGAACCCTAAACGTCCAACAAACTTTGTCTTAAGACGACGCAACTTCATCAAGCGCAATCTTGCCCTACTCGGTAACTCTTATTTTAAGCCAACAATGTAATTACTCTTTGAGATAGAAACAGCCGACTGACTGTTTATTTCGGAGAGACGCATTCAGCACCATAAAAGCGACTTCTACGCCATTTCGAAGACCAATAAGATCATCATGCAAATGAGCATGTTTATAAAACTTTGAAATCTCATCTTGAAGTTCCATAAACATCGCCCGGGCACGGGCCAGACGATTTTGTGAGCGAGAAAGACCTACATAGTTCCACATGGTTTGTTTCAGAGTCATTTGATCTTGAGCGATGAGAGCAAGATCAACTTCATCTCTTCCTGAACTCCAGTCTTTTATTTTATCCGGATCGTAACTGCTGAGAGTTTCAATTGTTCCAAGAATATCTTCAGCTGCAATATAGCCCCAAGTTAATCCTTCCAAGAGAGAAGTTGAAGCAAGTCGGTTGGCCCCATGAAGACCGGTGCAGGCGACTTCTCCAACAGCATAAAGACGCTTGAGATTGGTTCGCCCTTTAAGATCAGTCTTCACTCCCCCACAGGTATAA
>CANFNX010000078.1 GCA_947448495.1 Bacteriovoracaceae bacterium
GAGGGCCTGAAGAACCAGTTTGAGGCGCTCTTCAAAGTCCCCACGAAATTTTGTTCCTGCCAAAAGAGAAGCCATATCCAAACTATAGACTGTTGTATTGGCCAGAATTTGTGGGACTCTATTTTCTACAATCGCCTTTGCCAGACCTTCAGCGATGGCAGTTTTCCCAACGCCTGAGTCCCCCACTAAAATGGGATTATTTTTTCTGCGTCGACATAGGATTTGAATAATCCGCTGAATTTCTTCCTCCCGGCCAATAATCGGATCAATTTTCCCTTTTCGGGCCAGATCATTAAGATTGGTGGTGAATTCAGAAAGGGCTTTTTCATACTTCTCCTCTTTCCGAAACGTCTCTTCACCTTCAACCGTAGAATTGCCTTCTTGTCCATTGACCGGCTTATCCACTGAATGTGAAATTTTCTCTACAATATCGATCCGAGCTACACCTTGTTGTTCTAAAAAATAGGTTGCATGGGACTCTTTCTCACTAAACATAGCGACAAGTAAGTTAATGGCCTGAATAGACTTTTTTCCAGAGCTTTGAATATGGATTGCTGCTCTTTGAATAACTCTTTGTAAGCTTAATGAAATTTCTGGCTGATAAAGGATTCCATTCTCTCTGGCCATCTCTCTTAATTGATCATTTCCAAATTGTTTTTTATTCAGCTCTAAAACTTCATCTTCACTTAGCAACGAAAAATGTGAATCTTCATCTAAAAAATCACTAAGATTTTTTTTAAGTTCAGGAAGGCTGGCGCCACAGTCAGTAAGGACTTCAGAAACAGTCTCGTCCTCTAGCATTGAAAGCAAAACATTCTCAAGTGTGAGGAATTCGTGTCTTTTCTCATTGGCCCGCTTGATCGAGCGATTTAAGATTTGTTCTAATTTTTGACTAATCATAGGTAACCTCTCATCTTCATTATATTGTAAGATGGAGTCGATTAGGAAAAAGGCAAGGTTATGTTAGAAGTTTAATCTTTATTCAGGTTCAGTACTGCATCGTAATGGATGACCATTTTCTCGTGCGTACTTGATGACTTTGGCCACCTTAGATTCGGCGACCTCATATGTATACACTCCGCATACACCATAACCACTTTGGTGAACCTCAAGCATAATCACCTGAGCTTCTTGAAAATTCTTATTAAAGTATTTCTGTAGTACTAAGACGACAAATTCCATAGTGGTATAGTCATCATTATGCATGAGGACTTTATACATGCGAGGAGGCTGCAGTCGCGTTTTACTGATCGTTGCAGTGCCAGATTGTTCATCTCTATCAGTTTCTGAAGACATATTTTATTTTAAGGTTATATTAGGAGAATGCAACAATTCCGCATGAAAGGCAATAGATCACCATGGAATCAAACGCTTTAAAAAACCGGCTTCAAAAAAATCTTAAAAAATTAAAATCTTATCTCCAGAAAAATGGAATCGAAGCCTATCGAATTTATAATAAAGACATACCTGAGTATCCTTATCTTATCGATATCTACGATAAAAATGCTGTGATTTATGAACAAGGTAAAAAATTAACTGATGAAGATGAATCAAAACGAGTCCAACACCAGAAAGATATAGAAATCGCGATCCAGGAAACATTTCAAATTTCTACGAGTCATCAATTTTTTAAAATTCGCCAAAAGCAAAAAGGGAACGAGCAATACAAACCTCTGGCGCCCGGCTCTCAAGACTATTTCACTGTCAACGAACCACCATTTAGGTTCTGGGTTAATCTGGAACGCTATCTAGACACAGGACTTTTTCTCGATCATCGGCCCCTTCGCCAGTTCCTTTTAAAAAATTCTGAGAACAAAAAAATTCTCAACCTTTTTTGTTATACTGGCTCTCTGAGTGTCGCCGCTGCCAAGGGTGGTGGAACTGTCACCTCAATCGATATGTCTCGGACCTATCTTGACTGGGCCACTGAAAATTTTAATCTCAATGAGATCGACCCCAAGGCTCACAAATTCATACAAGCTGATGTTCTCAAAGAACTCCCCCTCATGATTGAAGCAGGGGTAAAATATGACTTAATCGTGTTGGACCCACCAAGCTTTTCAAACTCAAAGAGAATGGAGGAAGATCTTGATATCGAAAGAGATCACCCCATCATGGTGAGAGATTGCATGAAGCTTCTCAATCCGGAAGGAACCCTCTACTTCTCTACAAACAAGAGAAAATTTGATCTTCATCACATCATCACTTCACAATATGAAGTGAAGGAGATCTCACAATGGACAATCCCTCAAGACTTCCATCACACTTCGATTCATATGGCCTTCTCCCTACGCCTAAAGACCCGCTAAGAGAGAATGGCGGACTCGAATTAGGAATACTAATACAAACAATCAGTATAACTAATACTTACAGAGACGCCATTCTTGGGCCAGCCAACAATCTAACTATCTGTAATGGCTTGGTTAAGACAGCGCTACTGTAAAAATCACAGGTTTAAAATCCCCTATTGACCATCCGTATTGGCCATTGGTACAAACCACCCATTCATTGCACTCTTATGGAAAAAGAACGCAATCTGGGAATCAACTACTAGGGGGATCCATGAAATCTGTATTGTTCACACTTTCTTTAGCTCTTTTATCTGCGAACTCAATGGCGGGTACTGAGAAATTCACCGTAGAAACAGTCGAAGTGAAAAGCTTCTCTTCAAATCTAAAGGGTTTTGATGTTGCTGGTGCAGGCGGTGGTGACCCTACAGCTCAAGCTCCTCTTCCAAGTTCACAACCAACAGTTGGGGACAGAATGGACACTGCTGGAAAAGTTATCTCGGTAGCTAAAGACCTAGTGGCCCTTGGACAAGACATCTACGCTCTTGTGCAAAAAGGCAAGCCAACAAATACAACTGACTTTGCTCCAATTGCCATCGTCCCAAGAGACCCAATCAGTAAAGAAGCTGTAAGCCCATTTGATATGGAAAACTGCTCTATGCCAGCAACTAAAAAATATGTAACTACTATTAAAAATTCAACGGGTGGTGAAGGTGTTCGTTTTGAATATATGGTCGTGTTCACTTATGGTTGTTCATATAATGGAAATGGCAAGTTCATCCAAAGTGCCATGGTGCAACCAGTATCCGTTAAAACAGCATACGGATGGGATTTCTCGGCTTCGATGAAATTAGCAAATATCTTGAACTATGGATCTAAAGATCAGCCAGTCGCTGGAGCGATGATTACCATTAAGTACTCTATGAACTCTTGGCATACGGCTTTTGAAAGAAACGATACGATTCACATGACGGCAAAAGGCGACATCCAAAACCTATCTCAAAACTAAAAAGAATCCCTACATTCCCAAATAAAAAAGCCACCAAATGGTGGCTTTTTTATTTTAGTAACACTTAGGAATAAGTGCTGAGAGTTTTTTATATGTTTTAGAAAAGGCTTTGCCGTAATCACTTACCCCGCAGAATTGTGTTAAACAAAGAACAGACTCATCGACTTTAAAATCCCCAAGCTTCATAATCGCCTCGGCCCGGTGAAATCGAGGCCCTTCAAATTCAATTCCCTCAATCGAGAGTAAAAGGTCTGCTTGCTCTGGCGAGAAGACTTCATGATAGTTCTTAGCCTCAAGCATCTTTGTGAAATCAAACGTGATGGGATATCCGCTCGCATTGAATTCTTTCTCAGGAATGTAAACGCGACAGTTGGCGATCGCAGTTAACGAAAACAGAAATGAAATAAGTATAAGAAAGAAACGCATCATCTAAATCCTTGAAATGGTATAAGTGAATTATACACTGGCCTAAAATAAAAAGGCCCGGATTTCTCCGGGCCCTCTTAGTACTAAGAAACAAATTCTTAATTAAACTTTGAAGCCTTTAAGCTTATCAGCAAGAGTCGAAGGCTGAGCTACTTCTGGTTTGTAGCTAGACTTGTACTCGCCTGAAGCTACCGCTTTCATAGAAAGGGCAATCTTCTTAGCTTGTTTATCGATAGAGATAACGACGGCTTTAACTTTATCACCTTTCGTTACTTTATCAGATGGCTTTTCAACTCTCTCCTCAGAGATTTCAGAGATATGAACAAGACCTTCAATTCCTGTTTCTAGCTCAACGAAAACACCGAACTCAGTAATACGAACTGCTTCACCTTCTACAGCTGAACCAACTGGCATACGTTCTTCGATTCTCTTCCAAGGATCTTCCTCAAGCTGTTTAAGGCCGAGGCAGAATTTTTGGTTGTCTTTATCAACAGTTACAACAACGGCTTTGATTTTTTGGCCGACTTTGTACTCTTCATTCAAGTTAACAGCTTTCTTTGTCCAAGAAATATCTGAAACATGAATAAGAGCATCAACTTCTTCGCCAAGATCTACGAATAGACCGAAATCAACGATAGCTTTGATTGTACCTTCAACCATTTTACCAGGGTTGAATTTAGCAGCTAAATCATCCCATGGGTTTGGCATAAGTTGTTTAAGACCAAGAGAGATTCTCTTGTTTTCAACGTCTACTTCAAGAACAACTGCTTCAATTTTGTCGCCTACGTTGTAAGTCTTGTTAGCAGATTTTTTGTTCGTCCAGCTCATTTCTGAAACGTGGATCAAACCTTCGATGCCATCAGCAAGCTCGATGAAGATACCGTAATCTTTAACAGATACGATTTCTCCAGAAACTTTTGAACCTGGCATGTACTTATCTTTAGCAGATTCCCAAGGGTTAGCTTGAACTTGCTTAAGACCTAGAGATACGCGCTCTTTAGAAGCATCGTACTTAAGGATTTTAACATCCACTTCGTCACCAACATTAAGAAGGTTAGAAGGATGCTTCACGCGGCCCCAAGACATATCTGTGATATGCAATAGACCATCAACACCACCAAGATCGATGAACGCACCGTAATCAGTAATGTTTTTCACAATACCTTTCACGATCATGCCTTCTTGGATCTGAGTAAGTGTCTCATCTCTCATCTTACCGCGCTCTTCAGCTAGAATTGCACGACGAGAAAGAACGATGTTTCCACGTTTTTTGTTGAACTTAATAACTTTGAATTCCATTGTTTTACCAATGTACTTATCAAGGTTCTTAACTGGACGGATATCGATTTGCGATCCCGGAAGGAACGCCTTAACACCGATATCAACAGAAAGACCGCCTTTAACTTTAGCGATAACTGTACCTTCAACAGGTTCACCTTTTTCGCAAGCTTCAGAGATCTTATCCCAAGCCTTAAGAATTTCTGCTTTGTCTTTAGAGAGAACAAGGTTCCCCATTTGTGACTCAAGCTTCTCAAGATAAACTTGGATTTCTTCGCCGACTTTGATTTTCATCGAGCCGTCGTAGTTACGGAATTCGCGAGCGAGTACGAGACCCTCTTGCTTATATCCGATGTCTACAGTTACAAATTCATCGTTCATAGCAACGACTTTACCCATGAAGACTTCGCCTTCAGCGAAATTCTTTGCACCGGCAGAGTTGATGAGATCTCCGAATTCAGTTTTAGCTTTTGTTTCAGTTACGTCTCCTAATTCGAAGTCGAACCCTTTGATCCAAGCTGGGATTTCAAAGTTTGGTTTAGAGGCAGTTTGTTTGGTGGCCATAATATAGCCCCCCTTTTTAGACATTAATTCTCCTACTGGAGAGCGGAAAATATAATGGATTTAGGGGGATTACGCGAGCTTTTTCTTCTTTTGAGTATATCTTAGACGCTGCGAGTAAAGTTTTTCGTAATGAGTATACAAGTCCTCGGCATAACGCTCGAAGTGGTGCTGCTCTTGAAGCTCTAGCTCTACACCATTGAGTTCTTCAACGTAATTAGAATAATTTAAAAGGATCTTGGCTATTTTATCTTTGAGCTCTCTACCATCTTCTGGATGATAAGTTTCTCCAAATTTTCCCTGTTTCACCACTTGCTGGCGAGTGGATGTTCTTGGGAGAAGCACGGGGGTCTGGGTGACCAAGGCGTAGAGGTCCAAATCAGAAAACAATTCGTTCATAGGAAGTCCCACGAACAAATCACAATCCTGAAAGCTAAAGCTCGTTAATTGGCGAGTCTCAAAACTAATATGCATTTCCAAGTGACGCTCAAGAATCATTCTCTTAATAGAATCATAAAGTGAGTGTTCGTACCAAGATATGTCGGTAATGAAGGTAAAGATAAGCTGTTGATTAAATCCGACTTGGGATAATTGATAAAGCAGCGGTGAGATGGAATCAACAAAGATTTTAAGCTTATGTAATTCCCTCTCGGTTCGCGGAATAAAAACCATTATTTTCTTTTTAGTAGAGGCATGTTGAGCCCTATCTATTTTCACAGGAAAATCAATCCCTGCTCCTGTAACATGAACTTTTCTTCCACTAACTGGAAATGACTCCACTGCGAGATCACGAATATTAGGTGAAAAAGTGAATATTGAATCTGTTCTCGAAACAAACCATTTATCTAGAAATGAACTTCGCCGCCACTCTATATTTTCATTAAAAGTGAAAATCATTGGGATCTGGGGCATACCTTTGAGTATCATGCCCAACGGAATAAGAGTCTCATAATTATAAGCATGGATCAGATCAATTTGTGTTTTCTGGAGAATGACCTGCAGTTGAAAATAAAAATTTAATTTACTACGCCAAGTCGATAAATTGGATGAAAAATAAATGCGGGGAATGTCTTCTTTCTCAGCTGCTCGATCTAATAGAGATTTCTCATGGCATAAGATAAAAGCGCTGCCACCAATATTTCTAAAATAACTTGCATCGGAAAGGCATCTTCTCTCAATAGTGTCCCATTCATCCGAAAGACAGATGTAAAGGACTGATAGATCCGCTAGCCGAAGCCTTTCTCTCATTTTCCATCCACTATGTCGGCAGTCACAGATCCAATTTTTATTTTTGCCTGTGCTTTGATGAGAGTCCGCTTATTGTCATCAGTAAACCAAAAATAAAGATCACCATCCTTCAGAGTTTCGCCAGTGTACTTCGTCGTTGCATGGACTCGAATAGCCTTCACTTTCGACTTGATCTCTGTATCAATGGTCTCTCTTCCCTCGACAACTGATTTCAAAATCAGAATCTTTGATTTATTGATGAGGGGAATTTCATAGATGTCTCCATTTTTCATTGGCAATCCCTGATAAAAAAACAGAACCGAAAATGGGTCAATGCTAAAATAAGGGATATGGGCATTTTTTTCTTTGTTACGTAATGTCCCATCAGATTTTTTTTGCTTATAAAACCAAAAGGTCTTCATCTGATCACGATCATTTAACTGCAGATCGTCCACATCTTGCTTACTCTCTCTTTGAATCAAAGAGTATTTAAGAGAGAGAAACTGATCCGTACTTACGTAAGTATCTACAGTATCGTCTAATTCATAAATGCTGCTGTAAAATGGTGCCGATTTGAATCGCGCATGGAAGTGCCAAACTTCCTTCCCATTAATTGTCGTTTTACCTAGATTGGTGACCATAATTTTACCAACAGTCATACCAAGGTAATGAATATCTAAATAAATCTTCTCATCTACATTGTGGTTAGGCCTATAACTTTTCCAAACTGGCTCAGCACGAGAATTAATTGTTGTCATCAACTCGGGATAGTCCTCTGGCAACTTGGAGATTTTTTTATTTTCAATTTTTTGAGATTTCTCCATCACTTTCACTGGAACAGGCTTAGCTACTTTTTTTGAATCAGGCACTTCCTTTTTCAACTCCGTTTTAGTTGAAACAGATTCTTTGACTTCAAATTTTTCTAACAGCAGTTCGGGGGCTTTCACTTGTGCCTCAGTCGAACCAGAAACAGGTTTATCTAAAGATTCCATAAAATCTTTTTCCTGCTTTGCTGAAGAACATCCTGCTAAAATAATCAATGTCATGAACCAATATTTCACGCCAATCCTTTGAGGTAACTGTTTAAAAATATTATAGTTTATTGAGGAGGAGATTCAAGATGGAGAACTTTGCTTAAAGTCTGAATAAGTTCATTTTCCCCACTAATGAACTCCACTTTTACTTTAGTGAACATGATTCTTGAATCGAGGGAAACTCTCTTCATCTTGACCATATCTTTTTCACTACAAATGATAATGGCAGATTGTTGAGAAGCCTTGATCAATAGTTCATTTACATCTTCGGGCGTAAAGAAGTAGTGGTCTGGAAAACTCACCTTTTCACAAATATCTACGCCGAAACTCTCTAGATATCGATAAAACGCGTCGGGGGAAGCTATGGCGGTTACTGCGATGGCTTTCAAGCCTTTAAGCTCATGATTCGAAAAAATATATTTATCGTGAACATCGAATACTCCGAGTGCTTTATAACTAGTTAGAGCAATAGGAGGAGTATGGTGAAAATATTCTTGAAGCTTAGAAATAAGTTTGTTGATTTTATCCTGAGTCACCATGTCACCTCTCGTGATGATGATGGCATCAGCATCCTTTAGAGAAGTGAGACCTTCCCTCAAGTAACCCAATGGAGCAGCTTTATAAAGGTTCAAGGCCATTGTTGCATCAAAAAGAACAATGTTAAAACTTCGATGAATTTGGAGATGCTGAAACCCGTCATCAAGTAAAACCACATCAGGCTTAACCTCTGAAAAATATTTTAAAAGATTTTCAGCTCTCTTCTTTCCTACGATCACAGCTCCCCGACTCATTTTATTTGAAATCATCAAAGGTTCATCACCATAATCATAGGGATTGAGCCGAAATTTTTGTCCTGACTTCAGTAGTCCAGAGGAATATTCAAGCTGCCCCTTGTAACCTCGTGTGAGAACGACAGGTGTCAAGTCATGTGAAATCATCCACTCAGCAAGCCAAACAATCATTGGTGTTTTACCTGTACCTCCAAAGGAAAGATTTCCAACAGAGATAACTGGAACTTTAAAAGTAGTTTTCTTGAGAACACCATATTCATAAAAAATACGTCGGATCCTATAAGTCCAATCCCACGCAACACTTAGGGGGGCAAAGGCCATATACCTTGCCATTGCTCTCAATTTTATTTTCTTTTTTAACTGTTCTATATTAACCATGAATCACTCGCGCCATAAACTGAGGGACGGAAAAATCGTCACCGGCTAAGAGCAGCTTTGTCTTTTTTAATTTCAACTTAATATCATTATAGTCTTTTTCATTTTCTAACCAAGCTCTAATTCGAATAAGAATTTGCGGAGCATTAACGGCGTCCTGGACAAGTTCAGGGAAGACGAACTCATTTTGAATAATATTGGTTAATGAAATAGGGCCTTTATACTGAATAAAGTTGTTAAAAATAAATTCATTAAATAGAGACGCCCTGTAACAAACCACTGTCGGTAGTTCAAAGAGACCAGTGCTCAAGGTGACTGTCCCACTAGCAGCAAGAGCAAGATGGCATTCTCGCATCGCCTTAGTTAGTTCAGTCGAATCGTGGAGGACATCAATATCTTTTTTTACATATTCATAAATGGACTGATCAATGTGTCCCACTTTTACTAAATGGACTTCAACTTCATGATCTTTTTTTAATTTTTTCACTGTTTCTATAAAGACCGGAAGTAGTGAATAAATTTCAAATCGCCGGCTTCCGGGCAAAAGGAGGAGTTTGAGTTTTGGCTTCCAACAACCAAAGGGCTTATCTGGAATTGAGTTTAATTCAGACTTATAGGTCAACATAAGCGGATGAGGGATAGAGCGAACTTGCTTGACTCCCCTTTGAGTAAACCAATTCTTTTCAAAAGGTAAAATAGTGAAAAGAGTATGAACTGTTTCAGCTAAGACTTGGGACCTATGCGCCTTCCATGCCCAAGCCTGGGGAGCGACGTAATAAAGAACCTTCACGCCTAGCTTAGAAAGACGCTTGGCCAATTTCATATTAAAGCCTTGAAAATCTATCAATATAGCGACACTCGTTTGGCGAGCGATCACTTCTTTCTCTAAGCGGGAAAGCGCATTGAGATAAAATGGTATTTTACCAATCACTTCGGAAAATCCCATGCTTGAAAAATCTTTCAAATGATAAAGGAGCTCCATTCCTTCAGCTTTGAGCTCATCACCTCCAACACCATAAAATTCTACACCAGGAAGAAGTGATCTTAGTTCAGGAAAAAAAGTCAGAGCATGTTCTTCGCCAGATTTTTCACCAGCGATGACTAGGCAACTAGCCAAGTTTCACCGGAACTGGACTTCCGCTACCGATAGACTTTAATGCACAATCCACAAGATGAACTGCATTCAAACCATCTTTTAGTCCTATAACGGGAGATGAAGATTGAAGGATAGAGGCATAAAAATGCTGATGCTCTAGAAGTAGATGATCACGTTTCTGATATGATTCCTCTTTTACAAATGTACCATCCTCAAACTGAGAATTGGTTGCGTGATAGATCTTATTTGTGAATAAATCCACCGTGATCATCCCATCTGTAGTGACAACTTCAAGGTCACGC
Organism: Bacteriovoracaceae bacterium; assembly: GCA_947448495.1. GTDB lineage: Bacteria > Bdellovibrionota > Bacteriovoracia > Bacteriovoracales > Bacteriovoracaceae > Peredibacter. The sequence goes on from CANFNX010000078.1 coordinate 10,388, forward strand.
ATTTCTTTTACGCTGTTGCGGCCGACTACAATGTGAGCATCGCAATTCTGTTCTAAAGACAGATGAATATTGGCGTGGTCCCAATTTTGCGTGCGAATTTTATATCCATTCGCTTTGATCTGAAGTGGCTTTTGTTTGAATAAATAAAGCATTAAATCCAAGTCATGAATGGCAAGATCCTGAACCACGTCAACATCCGTCGCGCGTCCCTTAAAAGGGGCTACACGATTAATCCGAATGCTAAATGGCGGAGTCAATTTATGAAATTGATCTTTTAGTTTTTCCCAAGCTTCATGAAAACGCTCGCTATGTCCAACCTGAAGTACGACATTTTTTCCATTCGCTATACGAGTAAGGTCCTCTGCTTCACTGTCATTTGAACAAAGAGGTTTTTCACAAAAAACATGCTTATTATTTTCTAATAAGTATTTTACCAACTCAAAATGGGTCGACGTTGGAGTGACAACAAAAGCACCATCAATTTCATTGATAATGTCCTTAATATCACCTACGACCTTCACATTGGGATGATTGCTTCGAGCGGCTTCCTGACCGGCAGGAAACTTTTCTACAATTGCCACAAATTCCGCTGAGTCCTTGTTGGCCTCAACTTTTTGACAATGCCATTTGCCAAGATGCCCGTAACCTAATACTGCAATTCTTACTTTTTTCATTTTAGCCTGCCATAAATGGAGCGATACCAATTTCAGATTTTTTAATAAAAGCCGAGATTTCTTGGATCACAACATTATTTTTATACTCTTCCATCAGTTCATCATGAGAGACAAATGCTCTTGGAGCAAGTGCAGAAGCCTCCATTGTACGATAAAAATCGACAACTTCAGAAACAGCTTCCTTAGCGTGTCCTTGGCGCTTAAGTCCAATGATATTGATTCCTTTAAGACGAACACGGTTTCCATAAGCAGTACAAAAGTGTGGAATATCGCGATCGATTCCTGAACCACCTCCGATGTAAGCTCCACGACCTAGAGTAACAAATTGAGAAATACCAGTATTACCGCCGATAATCACACGGTCACCAATAGTTACGTGACCAGCAAGATTCACCGAGTTTGCAAAAGTGAGGTTGTTTCCAAGTGTACAGTCATGAGCAATATGGCAATAGGCCATAAAAAGTGAATTTGATCCAATGATGGTTTTCTTATCTTGCTTAAGTGTTCCACGGTGTATCGAAACATACTCTCTGAAAGTATTATTATCTCCAATGATTGTTTCAGTTGGCTCACCCTTATAAGAATTATCCTGAGGTGGGGCCCCGATTGAACCAAATTGAAAAAATTTATTGTTTTTTCCAATCGTCGTATATCCATCAACCACAACATTTGACATGAATTCACAATCATCACCAACTGTTACATTTGGTCCAATAACGCAAAAAGGACCGATCTTTACGTTGTTTCCAATTTTCGCTTCTGGGTGAACAAAGGCCATTGGGTGAGCTTCATAATTTTTTGTCATATAAAATTCTCTCTAGTTATTAAATTTTAAAGACGCCATCACACTCGTTTGTGAGATGAGATCTCCATTTGAATAAATTTCACAATCGTACATTTGAATGGGACCTCTGACTTTTGTCAGAGTTGCATGGACCTCAAGATCCATTGGTGGGACAACAGGTTTTCTAAATCTCGCGGAATCAATCCCTAATAGGGCCACTTCAATTTTAGCATCCGCTTTAGGTTTACAATATGTAGCAAGAAATGAAGCTGCTTGTGCCATCATCTCAACTTGAACAACACCTGGCAGAATTGGATCGCCGGGGAAATGCCCCTCGAGAACTTTGACAGAATGGTCCACCTTAAAAGTACAAATCGTTTTACCACCAATCATTTGCTGAGGGGAAAAAGGACCTGTCATCCCTTTTAGGCTTTCAGGTAAGGTGATCTCTTTAACTCCGTCAATAAAAAGGAATGGATCTCTATGGGGAAGAAAGTCCATTACTTGTTTTTTGTCCATCAACATAATCAAATCCTTAATTCTTGCTCTCATTGAGAGACATTTTTCTTAAGTAGGCCAATCCCTTGAGCCACTCTTTTAAGTCACGAGCAGGGTGTCCACCCAGTTTTGAACCAGCAGGCCAAGTGCCATCTGTAACCTTAGCTCCACCAGCAATTTGTGAGCCCATTCCAATATGAACATCTGGCCCTATAGCGGCTTGACCACCGAGAACCACATAATCCTCTAGGGTCGCACTGCCGGCAATACCAACCTGCCCACAGAGTACACAGCCTTTACCAATTTTACAGTTGTGAGCGACTTGAACGAGATTATCAATTCGAGTTCCCGCACCAATAACAGTTGGAGAAAAAGTCCCCATATCAATAGAAGAATTTGATCCTATTTCTACGTCATCATGGATATTGACACCACCCATGTGCCATATCTTCTTATGTTGACCTTGATGAAAGGTATAACCAAATCCATCCGAGCCAATCACGACACCAGAGTGAATCCTGCAATTCTTTCCAATTGAAGTAAAAGGATAAACGGTTACATTCGAAAAGATTTTAGTATTTTCGCTAATGGTGACATTTGGCATGATCACAGACCCGGGCATGACCTCTACGTGAGCGCCAATCTTTACGTGTTCCCCAATGAAAACATTCTGGGAAATTCTGGCCGTAGGATCAATATCAGTTGTTCCCATCTGACGACCGTCCACTTGAACATTTATTTGCGCAAATTTAACATCATAGAATGGTTTGGAAAGGACGGTTAAACTGAGTGCAATATTTGATGTCGTTGCAATCCATGCCAAGGACTCAAGTTGTTTACGGTCTTCTTGATTCATTAACTGATAAAACTTTTCATCAACAATAAGCCCAACTTTCAAAGCAGATGCTTTCGTTAATTCTGGTAAAAATTTAGTTAAAAACTTTCCGTTTTTAATGAAGACAAGACTGTTTTGAGTAAGACTCTCTAATGCAGAAATGGCCAGAATTTCTTCTGGCCATTCAGGGTTCATCACTATTTTTAAATTCGTATCGAATTTTAAAACATCGGAAAGTTTCATTTATTTACCCGGATGCTTCTTGTCGTAGGCTTTAATCACATCTTCAGTAAGATCTTTTTTCGATTCTGCGTAAATAATAGGAGCAGCAGAAAGTTCAAAAGTCATTGACACGGCATTGGCCTTTGAAACTTCATCAATGATAGGGCGAAGTTTTTCAAGGATAGGCTTCTTCATATCTTGTTCCATCTTTTGAATTTCTTTTTGAAATTCCATCGTTTTGCTTTGGAGTTTCATCATTTGCTCTTGGATTTCGCGCTCTCTCTTCATCCTCGCAGCTTCGGCTAAAACCATGCTTTGCTTAGAATAATCTTCCTGAGCCTTTTTAATTTTTTCTTCATCTTTTTTGATGATGGCTTTTTTGTCATTGAAAGCTTTTTCAAGAGTTTTGGTAACTGATTTACCTTCCTTAATTGTGACAATAATTTTTTGAATATCCACTAATCCAATGAGAACGCTCGCCTGCACTGTTGAGCAAACAAAGAGGACCAAAAGCACAACTAAAGTTTTCATATATCTCTCCTTAAATTATCCAAAACTTTAACACTGATTAAAACAATTGTCCTATATCAAAAATAAACTGATTACTTGCCTCATTAGGACGAGGATTAACTGGAAATCCAAACTCAAATCTCAAAATGCCGATTGGTGAGAACCATCTAAATCCGAAACCATAGTCCGTTCTCAATGCATAGTTCCCAAGCTCACCAATTCGTTGAGAATAAACGTTACCAGCATCATAGAAAACAACCCATTTAAGTCCAGCTTCCTTAATGAGTGGATGCTCAAACTCTAGTGTCCCTAGTAAACTAAAAAGACCACCAAAGTTAAACATTTCCATACGATTTGTGCTGGTATTGCGGGCCAGTCTTCTTGGACCAATATCCTCTAAGCTAAAGCCACGCATGTTACGTGCTCCCCCCATAGAGAATCTTTCTACTCGCGGAATTTCTCGCTCTGTGGTCTTGAATAATTGCTGAGCGTTCAAGCGAGACCTAAAAACAAGATCTCCCCAAATAGGCTTATAATAACGGCCCTCGAGTTCAGCTTTCAACCAGCGCATCGTTCCTCCGAGACCAGTGTATTCAAGAGCGGAACTTGCGTAGTAACCATTACTAGGCTCAAAGATATTATTTCGCTTATCGCGAATAATAGAAGCTTGGACAGAAGAGGCTGACCCATTCTCAACCTCAGGCTTTATGCCTTCATTAATACGATTCATAATCTTGTTATCTTCGTATCGGTAGGTGATGAACAATCGAGTGTATTCAAAGATCGGATGACCCACTCTTACATCTGCTCCATGCTTCTTATAAGCAAAAGACCGGATGAAATAAGATAAGGTTTGATAGTAGTCAGCCCCGGCCGTCCACTTCGTATCGAAAAGATATGGCTCAGTGAATCCGACATTATAGATTTGTTGGCGAGTAGAATAAGATAGATTGAGATTAATGTTTTGACCAAGACCTCTAAAGTTGTTCTGAGCAACGGAAGCCTGAACAAAGCCTTTCGTAGCCGTAGAATAACCAGCTCCCAGCGAAATTTGTCCCGTCGGACGCTCTTTAATAGAAATTTCAACATCAAGAATATTATTAGTGCCCTTTCGAGTGATC
>CANFNX010000079.1 GCA_947448495.1 Bacteriovoracaceae bacterium
CTTTCAGCTCATTTTTTATTGCGACACCAACAAAGTTCCCTCTCTGGGACATGTGAGAAGTGAAGTCCGCTTCAAAATGGATGAAAAATTTAAAGATCTTGGAATTGAGATGGCCTTTCCCCAAAGAGATCTGCGTCTCAAGTTGGAAAGATCTATTGATGTTAGAGTACTTTCTAAGTAGATTTCCTGATTTGCTCATCAAGCGCAAAAGCGCCGGCCACAACGCCCACAAGACCCTGCCCAGGGAAAGTCGTATCCCCTACGCGATAAATGTTTTGTAAGTGAGTGGTGTGGCCTTCGAGACTAAGTGGATTCATTCCATAAAGGAATGGCAGTCCACCGACATAACCTGACTTTCTAAACGTATAACGCTCAAAAGTTTTAGGAGTTCCTGCAGTGATATACTTGGTTTCAGAAATACCAAATCGGTTTTTAAAATCAGTCAGGATGATCTCAATAAAATGCTTTTTCTTTTCCTTGTAGGCCTCAGGACTCAGACCTATCCATTGGGTGACTTCTACGTGAGTGGAAATAGTCACTGCCTGCCAGCCTTCCGGAGCGCGATCACGATCATGAGGTAGTGAAAAGGAAACGAAGTAATTTGCAACATCCTCATGATTTAAGTGAATCTGCTGATAAATTTCTTGAAAATGCCCTTTTACACCAAGGTAAAGAGTAAAGGCTCCCCAGGCATGTTTGGTTTTGATGAGTTCTTTCTTGATCGTTTGCTGTTCTGAATCTGAGAAAAGATCTGGAATATTCCAATAGGGAACATTAAGAATAATCTTATCCGCCGCTAGCTTTTCATCATGATAACTCACGACACTTTTATCAATCTTATGGACGGGGGCATTTTTTATTAATTTGATATGATGTTTTTCACATTCATGCTCAAAGAACATCATAAACCCTTTCATTCCACCTTGTGGGGCATAGGTTTCCTGAGGATAAGCAAGGGCCATGGCGCCTACTAAAAAGGGTACGTGTTCTGCATGGGCCTGCGCCGAAATGAGCAAAATACCATTGAGAAGCTCAAGGTAATCTTTATCGTAAAGGCCATAGAACTTCAGCATCATTTCTGTATTCACTATTAGATAAGGATACAGTGGAAACAGCTCAGGAGATTTAAAAACATCCAGGGCCTCAAGTATATTTTGAAAGGGAAACGAACTTAAATTCGAAAGTAGATCCCAAGCCTTAGAATTAATTTTATATACTTTAAGCCAAAAAGGTCGGTGGTTAAGATGCGGAAAGGCACCTTCAAGCTCTTGCATCCATTTTTCAAAATCACAGCGATAGGAAACTTTTTTGCCATTGGACAAATGAAAGACAATGCCAGGGTCCTGATGAAAGAGTCTTGGTTTTGAATCAAGCAGTTTAAACAATTTGCCAAGGGGTCCTTGATTGGTAACTCCACTCACAGTTGTGGCGCCGACATCAAAGCAAAAATCCTTTCGATGAAACCAGGAGGCACAGCCCCCTACGTTCTCATGGGCTTCAAGCAAAGTGACGTCTTCCTTTCTCGCAGAGGCAAGAAGAGCAGAGGCAATTCCTGCTCCCCCAGCACCAATGACAATAGTTTTTTTCACTAAAGAATGCCTTCAATTTTTGATGTCAGGTCTTTATCCATGGGATCCATGGATGAACGAAATCTATGAACCACAGTCCCTTGCTTGTTCACCAAAAATTTTTCAAAATTCCAGCCCACTTCACCTTGAAGATTTTTTGCCGATTGTTCAGTCAAAATTTTGTAAAGTTCTCTTTTCCCCTCACCTTGAATCGTCTTCTTGGTTAGGATAGGAAAAGAGGCCTTATAATTTTTAGAGCAAAATTCTTTCATCGCCTTATCATCTTCAGGTGTTTGACCGCCAAAATCATTTGTCGGCACTCCCAAAACGACAAATCCTTTGGTTTTATATTTCTGATAAAGTTCTTCGAGTTTCTCTAGCTGTGGAGTGTAACCACACTGAGAAGCAATGTTGACGATAAGAACTGTTTTCCCCTTCAAAGAACTCATTAAAAATTCTTCTCCAGTAATACTCTTCTCTTTCACAGAGTAAACGTTCTGGGCAAAGACCGAGAATGAAAAAACTAAACTCAAAAATAATGACATCATAAAATCTCCTTATGGGTAGACTTGTCGAATGGTTAAATTAATACGCTCTTTATTTTTTAAATATCCTTCACTTCCAGGTGAGAGGGACTTGCTGTAAATAGAACCAAGACCGTGACGCATGAGACGAGCAGAGTTACCGAAGATGTAAACACTATTGCCAGGAATTTTAACATCCTTTAATTCTCCAGACTGGTCTTCATAGAAAAATCGGCAAGTAGAGCCAAAACTCAGCCCGATCACCGGGGCAGAGTGATTCTCTTCATCCTTATCAACGTGAATTCCCATGGATGAATCTGTAGTATAGTAATTGATCAGTGCCGTCTCCACCGAATAATCTGGCCATGGATAACAGGTGTCTAAGATTTCATGACATAAGTCTTTTAGTTTTTTTGGAATGGGAAATGGCTTGATGTCATGACTTCCCATCATTGGGGAATAATCATAATCCATTGGATTCCAATACAGGCCCAGACAGGTATATTGCTTCACTGGATATTTGGGATGTTTATGAAAGCGGTTGGGTTTTAGGTCAGGGTGGTGAAAGCCGCGATCGGGATCCTCACCTTTTTTAAAAATCCATTCTAACCACTGTGCAGCTTGCTTGGGATTGAAGTAATCTTCTACAATTACAAAATCCTTACGTGGTTTTAAAATTTTCATAGTTTATTTTACATGGAAAGCAAGATGACTGATAACTCTAAATTGATTCAAGACTGGCAAGATAAGGTTAAACATAGCTTCGACGACGAGGGTAAACTGCATGATTATCTGTTGCATACCATAGATAACTTTCTTTACCGCTACCTAGAGACATCCATCGACAAAGACTTAAAGACTCAAGAGATTGCTCCATTTATTTATGGGGCCCATAGTTTTGAATCAAATATGGTTCAGGCGTTAAAAATTACCAATCTTGAAGCGAGAAATGGGATCAAAGAATTGGCAAAGGCCATTCCAAAATCTGAGGGGCCAAAAGTTAAATATACACTCGAGGTTCAGCTAAAAGAATTCGGACCAGAGAGAGGCCATCTGGTTATTACGGCCATCGTGAATTGGGACTTCCCTCATTACACTGACCGTTCCAAAATGATGAAAAAAGACGTCGAATTCAAATACAAAGACATTGGGCAGTTCCGAAAGGAACTTGCCCTAAGACTAGAATCTGCATGTGAGCTTTTTAGTTAGATGACGGTTTTCTTACGTTTTTTTGATAGATCTTTTTACCAATCCAGATCACGAGTGCAACAGCGGCAATGATCAAAATATACATTTTGATCTCTTTTAAATAAGTTAACACAACCCGGCCGTAAGTCGCCACCAGGTAAACTTGAGTCGGTACGGAGATGAGGGCCGCAAGACCATCAATAGCGCAAAATTTCCAAAGAGGAATGCCTAAAAGACCGCAGCTCAAATGCCCAGGGAATCTTAAACCTGGAGTGAAACGAAAAATTCCACAGGCCCATCCACCAAAACGCTGAAACCATGAATTGATTCGATCAAATCCGGCACCGGCCACTTGTTTCTGGAAAAACTTTGTTTTTACAATTTTTCCACCGAATATTTTCCCTATCAGATAGACCACGAGATCACTAAAGAAGACGGCAAAAAAAGAGACAAAACAAAGGGTGATGGTGTTCACGCCTTCCGCCCCCGGGAACGGTGGAGGATAGAGGTCAGGGTGTTGCGCCATATTGGCAACTAGGCCTACACTAATGAGAGTAAGTTCTTCAGGAATCGGTAAACCAAAAGATGCTGCCAGCATGAAGCAGCAGACAAAGGTATAAACCTGGGCCGGTTGATAAGCAAACGGGGCGAAAAAATTTATCAGCCCAGCTTCTGAAAATTCGATTCCAAACATATGCGGAAATTTTAATGAGTCTCCCTCTGTCTGGAAAGAAAAAACACCTGAGAATTAGCAATCAAGAATCCGACAAAAGTTCTCTTGGTCGGACTGCCACGGCCCGCCATGAAGCAACAAGGATAGTGACTAAACACATTATGCTTAAACTAACGGCCGGGACGACCATACGGTAAAGATCAACGCTCCAACTCAGTTTGAAAATCTGGATGCCAATTGTTATTGCGATAAGCCATCCGATCAGAAATCCTACGCTCGCCGCCAAGATGAATAAAAATCCAAATTCCACAATCAGTTGCTTACGAATTTGTCCGGCCGTTAGACCAAGAGATTTAAGAAGAGCAATATCAAAGTATCTTCTATAAACCTGATCGTGAGAAAGTCCATAGAGGATCACAAGACCAATGATTAAACTTAGCCAAGAGATCAGTTCAATTGCTTGGCGCGCTTTTTCGAAGATCGAACTAAGTTTTAACATTAACTCTTCCACATCAATGAGTGAAACATTGGGAAAGCGTCTTACGATTTCACGCTGATAGGCATGCTTTTTGTGATGAAAATCTTTAGGTAGTACCGCCAGAAACGTTTTGGGTGCTTCATCAATCGCGCCAGGTGAGAGATTTACAAAAAAGTTAGGATAAAAACTCGTCCATTTTACTTCACGCAAATTTTTGACGATTCCTTCAATTTCGACTCCTTGAATATCAAAAGTGATTTTATCACCAAGCTTGAGTCCCATTCTTTTGGCAAATCGCTCTTCCAAAGAAACGAAGGTCAACGATTCATTTTCATTTTTTGAAGAAGAAAAATCCTCTCCCTCAAGGAGTTTTTCCGATGGGCTAAGCCCAGCTCTATAGGTCAAATTAATCCCCCGATTTTTGGTCCGGGATTCGACTTCGTCTTCTCTCGTTCTGACAGTAGAATTCTCTGGGACACGCGTAAACTTCATCCCATTCACTCGATCCAGCCGTCCTCGAATCAGTGGAGTCACGCCCTCTAATCGAACACCAAAGCTTCGAGAAAAGTCTAAGAGATCTGGCAACTGTTCCTCTTGAATATCAAATAAAAACAAACTGGGTTTCTTCTCATCGAGAGTAAACTCTTTTTGGATCAGGCTATCTAGCTGTAAAACTAAAGAAATGAGTGTCGTTCCGAGGGCCAGTGAGAGAAAACTCAGCGTTAATTTATGGCCTGAATGAATCAAGTGCCGAGACGCAAGACCGATCTCAAGACCATAAACATTTAAAGGTCTTCTAAGAAATATTTTCCTGAATACAATTTGGGTAACCTTTATCACCAAAGTCGAAACTCCAAGAACGAGCAGGATTGAAACAAAAAAAAGACTGCCTATTTTGAATGAATGCGAAAGATAAACGGAGTAAGAAAGGAGAATAGTAAAAAAAGGAGAAAAATCATAAAAGCGGAAAGTTCCGAGCGAAATTTTAGCCGCCTTTAACTGAGCTCCCATGGGTGTTCGCAAAAGTCCCATAAGCAGCGGAATCAATATCGTAACACCTAATAGGTATAAAAAGGGCATGCTCTTGAGTAGTTCGAAAAGATTCAGAGTCGTCGCAAGCTCCATTCCAATAAGTGAGGACAGTTGCGATTGAACCATTTCATAGATCGGAATGAGTAAAAGGCTCATTCCAACCACCACACTAAAAAAGATGATGCTAAACTGCCCGATAACTCCAAGGACGATGTCTTTCTTACTCAATCCATAGAGATGAAAAAGACAAAAATCCTTCAACCGAGAAATAAGATGTGATTGATAAAGATAAAAAATGCCAACGAGACTTAGAATGAGACCAATCAGTGCTGCCAAAGACATAAAGTCAGTCAATAGTCCTAAAACTCTGGCCGTTTGCTCACTACTCTCCTGGGGTAAAGTCACCCTTATCGCAGCATCCGGAAGTGCTTTTAGAATTTCTTGCTGCAACTTGAGAAAATCTTGCTGACTGAAGTTCGGTACTCTGAAATGTCGGGCATAACTCCCTGTTGATCCTTCTTTTAATAAACCTGCGTCCTTCACAAGACTTAGCGGAAGATAAATTCTTGGGGCCAGTGAAAAGCCCCTTAGACCCTGAGACGTATCCTTGGTCACAATCCCTAGGTTGGAAAATATCTTTTCTCCGACCTTAAACTCATCTCCCACCTGACCACCCCAAAGATCAGAGAGATCTTGTGAGAGATAAAGGCCATTGGTTTTAAAGATTCCGCTTTTGAGAGAAAGGTGGCCGTAAAAGGGAAAACCTTCCTCGATACAACGAATCTCAACTAAACGGATTTGGTCAGTTCGAACATGTTTGACCATGGAGTAAATATCAATCACCTGATATTTACGATGAGGGTGGCGTGCCATGATCTGAGAAAGGGATAAATCTTCTTCGGCCAAGAGCTCTCTTCTTGCACTCACCACAAGATCCGAAGTTAAAAGCTCCTTCGCATTTTGACGAAGCTTACTGGTCACTTGCTCTGAAACGACCCCAATTCCAGCAATTCCAAAGATACCCAACAATAATGTCAGTGAGATCAAAATAAAAAAGAAGGGATATTTTTTAAACTCTTTGATGAGAAAGAGATTAAAAATCACACGAGACTCCCATGCTCTAGCATCACAATACGTGAACATCTTTTGGCGAGTTCTTTATCATGTGTCACGAGAATCAGAGTCGTTTTTGTTTTCTTCACTAAATCAAACATAAGATCCATGACTCGCTCACCGGTCTCCTCATCCAGATTTCCACTCGGTTCATCAGCAAAAAGAATACTTGGGCCCGAGGCCAGTGCACGGGCCAGGGCGACTCTCTGCCCTTCACCTCCACTCAATTGAGAAGGAAGATGCCCCGAGCGATGAGAGAGGCCAACTTCATCAATGAGCTCTCGTGCCTTTTGCTCTGCCTCTGTGTTGTGCAGAATCATCAAAGGGAGTGAGACATTTTCTAAGGCCGTGAGAGTGGAAATCAAATGGAATTGCTGGAAAACAATCCCCATATTTTGAGCTCGAAAAAGTGTTAATTCCTTTTCACTCATTTGATTAAGATTTTTACCTCGAATCATAATCGCGCCACTATCAGGTCGATCTAATCCGGCCATCAAAGATAGGAGAGTTGATTTTCCTGAGCCGGACTTACCAACCAGGGCAACAGTCTCTCCTGCCCCAATTTCTAAGTCCACTCCCTTAAGAACATCCACCTTCGATTCGCCAACACCATAACTTTTTTTTAAGTGAGAAATTTTAATCATAAAAGAGGTCTCAAAACCTTTAATATATTTTTGGACATAAGCTGATGACCTTTAACATTGGGATGAATACCATCAGCAATGTTATATTCAGGACGACTCGCCACCCCCTCCAAGAGGAAGGGAACCAAAGGTAGCGCATACCTTTTTGCGAGTGAGGGGAAGAGCTTCTCGAAATTTCCCCGATAGGGCTCGCCGTAATTCACTGGCATTTTCATCCCCACCAAAAGAACTTTAATCTTGGCCTGTTGGGCTTTTTCTATCACCAGTCCTAAATTTTTTTCAGTCTCTTTAAGATCCAACCCTCTCAGGCCGTCATTCGCACCGAGGGCCAGGATAAGCCAATCCGGTTTCGCCTTTAGATACCAATTGATTCGTTTAGGGCCACTGGCACTTGTAGCACCACTTGAGCCTCCATTAATGATTTTGATATCAGGAAAGGATTTTTTTAACTCCATTTCCATCATCGCGGGAAAAGCATCTTCCCGGTCGAGCTGATACCCTTCGGTTAAAGAATCCCCCAGACACACAATTGTTAGTGCCTGTGCTGAAAAACTAATCAGAAAAAAAAAGAAGGAGAGAATTTTTAGCATAATCACCTGAAATATTTTTTGTAGCGTGATGGGCGCACACCAAAACTTAACAAGAGCGAGGGATACATGAGAACATCTAAGAAGCGGAATCCTGTCGTATATGTAATATCATCAATAATTTGAGATTGGTTTTCCCCCAGCGATTCGACCTTATGGAGATGCTTCCAGGACTTCAAAGGCCAGGGAAGAACTTTACCTTCATCCACAAAATACCATTCTTTATCATTGTAAACTTCGCTTGTAATATGGCTCACCCATTTCTGTTTGAACCCAAATGAACCAATCTGTAAATGAACTTCATGTCCAGGGGAACATCCATCAAATCGCTCTAAAAAAACACTGACACCCGGAGGTGTCAGTTCAAGAAAAAGTTTTTCGGTAAATCCCGCTTTCACTTTCTCAAGTGAACAGGGAAGGATTGTGACAAAACGTAAATTCATTTTTTATTCTTCAATGTTTCAATTTCTTGCTTTAAGGTTGCGATCTCTGCCTTCATCGCCTTCATATCACCCATAATAATATTCATTTGTTTCACCAAATCATCAATGCGCTCAAGTTTATTCTTTCCAGCAAAACTATCATTTTTGTAATAAGGCATATCACTGTCTGTTAAATATTGCTGATCCATTTGAGATTGTGCAAAACAAAAGGTCGATGTCATCATGAACCCAATTAAGATCAATGTCTTCATAAGAAACTCCTTATCAAACTATTGTCAAAAAAATCTTTCATTTTGACTAACTATATAATACCACACAAAAGAGATCTGGCTTTCAGCTGCTCTGGCGAGGAAACTAACTCCTTGAATTGCTGAAGAATGCGCCCCTCCTCACTGCAAAGATTTCAATGCATAGAAGTTTCAACTTCTAGAATTCTCTCGACGGCCTAGGCCTATCCGATGAACAAGAAACCCCATCCCATAAACAATCACGATGAAATAATGAAAAAAAGCGATATATCCAAAAAGGGAGATCTTTTTCCTACGAGACGCTAAGTTTAGACTCATCATCACAATTAAACCAAGATAAAGTCTCGCTAAAGTGAAGAAGAAAGAGGGAGTGATAAAAATCAAAAGATGAAGTAAGACAAAAATCATGGGGAGCCAGAACATCTTACCATCACCTAACGTCTTCTCTTTTAAAACCTTTGAACGAAAGAAGCCTGCATCAAAGGTTGGGCGCCAAAGTGAAGACAATGTGCTTCTACGATGATGCCCAACTTTCAAGTGAGGATGATAAAACATCTGGGCCTGCCTACCTTTCAAATCCAACAATAGTGCAGTCTCCTCTGTCCGGCGATAATTTTCAGGAAATTTGACTTCTTTCAACAAGCGAGTTCGTACCCAGAGGTTACATGAAGTCAGCAATTCTTCAGAAGCAGCAATCAGTTGACGTCCCTTACTTTGGTGACGGGCAAAGGTTGAACCAGAACAAAATGGAGATGAGAGAGCGACTCCCAATGCTTCTGAGAAAGGTTCCATGCCAGAAGCTGGACTGTCTGGGCCCCCTAAGACATCAATCTTGTCTATTTTTAAAAGAGGCTCCAATATTTCATAGTATCGGGGCAGTAAGTAGGCATCATCATCAAGGAAATAAACCCATTCATACTTGACTCGTTCAAGACCAAGATTTCTTGATCTTCCAGGTGACTCGACATGGTCGGTGGTGAGAATTTCACATTCACTCGTAAGAGTGTTGGCCTTGTTTATTAATTCAGAGCTCAAAGGTAATCCATTGGCGACAATAATCAACTGCCAATGGCCAGTGAATGCCTTAAGGCTATCAAGACATTTCGATAGCAGTTCTTCACGGTCATGAGTTATGATTAAAACAGAAAACGAAATCAACGGAGATCCTTAGTTTGAATCTGTATTTAAATTTACACCATTATAACATCCTTGTAAGTTGCGAAGAAGAGGGACTCTTAAAAAAAATTCAAGATGAATTTCACTTTTTTGTTGTTCCAGAACAACCGGTAATTGATACCCATATCGAATTGACGGTTGGGCCATGTCCAGAAATGCCTTCAATGATAGCGATCAAGATTCTTGAAACTTGCAGCATCTATAAGATTGGCTCCCGTCAGTTCATTGATTATGCGGGAAAGGCCCAAACAATTTGGGATCATCAAGAAAAACTCATTCAGATTTACTCTGAAGATTTTGATCGACTTTATGAAATTGCTTTTCTCTCCATTCACTCCGTCTTTGGGCAAAACCTAGAGAAGAGAGGTGTTTGCCGCATTCATGCGGTTAGCTTTTCAATCGCCGATGTCACAACCCTCGTAATGCTCCCCCCTAAAGGCGGTAAAAGCACGCTCCTCTCCTATTTGTTGGAAAACCCCGAAGTCAAAATTGTGGCGGATGATATGCCTTTAGTGAATTTAAAAGGGGAAATTCTACCCTTTCCTTCCAAAATCAGTATGGATGAAATCCCCAAAGAGGGAGTTCTCTCTCAACTTGAGTGGAAAGAATTTAAACGGACTATTTATCCTGCAAAATGGACGACAAGTCTCTCTCAGATCAAAGAACGGCTTGCATTCAATCCGCCTCAAGATAAGGTATTACTTATCGCTGGCTTTAGACTTTCACGCGGTCAATCCATTCTCACACCTGTCTCCAAATGGAAAATGCTGGGCCCACTCATGGAGCATATGATCACTGGAATGGGACTACCTCAAATTGTGGAAATGTTTTTAAAATTTAATTTCCTAGATGTTTTTAAATTGGCCTTGCATGGCTGCATAAGAACGATCTGCGCGATACAACTTTTGAGACGATCTCGGAGTTTCTACTTCTATATGGGGCCTGATAAGGCCTATAATGCTCAAGTCTTATTAGAAAAAAATTATGAAGAGCAAACTCACTAGCACCTTTATATTCATTCTCCCTATTTTGATGTGCCTGGGTCTCTACTGGCCTGTCCTATCGGGAAAACCTATTTGGGATGACCAGACATTTCTTTTTCAATCCGCTGTGATGAAACCGAATTTTTCCAATTGGGAAATTCTAAAATCCTTTAACTGGCCTGTCAGCGTGATGGCGCAAAAAGGGATTTTCGCCATTTTTGGCGATCACTATCCTTACTACCATTTGGTTAACATCACGATTCATATTATAAATTCATTGTTGCTCTATCTTTGTGCGAAACGACTCAATCTCACTTATGCCCTTTTGCTCTACGCCCTATTTATTCTACACCCAAGTAACGTCATCACCGTCAGTTGGATCATTCAATTCAAAACATTAATTTGCTTTACCTTTGCCATTTTATCTTTTTATTTTTTACTCCGTAGTGAAGAAAGCCATCAATTCAAATTTTTTTCTCTCATTTTTTTTCTCCTTTCTATTCTCTCAAAATCGGCTTCAATTCCATTCGCAGCAATTCTTGCCGCACATTATTTTGTCACAAAGAAAAAGAGCTTTAAAATCTTGTTCATCCCACTTTTGCTCCTCACAGCGATCGCCTCTTTTCGTATCCTTAAATCTCCGAGTTCCCCTATTTCTAGTCCTTATGTTTCAATGGAAAAAGTCGAAAAGGTTCATAACCAAGGAACTCTTTCTCTAAGTCATCAAATCTCAAATATTTTAGGAACAAGTTATTATTATTTCTGGCAAGTCTTTTTGCCTATTCAAAATGCGCCCGTGAAAGGTCTGAGATACGATCAATTTAGCATTATTCAATT
The DNA here is from genome assembly GCA_947448495.1 of Bacteriovoracaceae bacterium. GTDB lineage: Bacteria > Bdellovibrionota > Bacteriovoracia > Bacteriovoracales > Bacteriovoracaceae > Peredibacter. The sequence goes on from CANFNX010000079.1 coordinate 11,495, forward strand.
TGCACACATCTTTTTCATCTCGTTGCTTTTATTCATGCTGGGGAATTCTTTTTCATCCTACGTTCTCCTTAGTGGTCACCTGATGCTCCTCCCTTTTATGGGAATCGTTTTCGCCCCTTTCATGAATATTACCTGGGTTTCAGATCAACACCTTTACCTGGCACTGCCTTTGTTTTTGTGTTTTGCACTTGAACTCATTAAGAAAGGAAAATGGCGTTTTTTAAATGTCATCCCGTATTTCTTCCTACTTCTTTTTGTCTTTAAAATTTATGAGACTGTCCCTTATTACAAAGATGAAATGACTTTTTTTGAAGCCTCTCTCAAGGCAGACCCCTATAATGTTCCTATCGCTCACAATTTAGTTATTAGCTATCTTGAACATAACCAGCTCAACCAGGCCTTGAACCTCTCAGAGACCTTTATTCATATGGCCGAAGGTGTTCCGGAAATTCGATCAAATCCTTACTTCCCTGATCTTTTTCTTTTAAATTTAAGACTGCATCAACCTTCTCAGGAATCAAAATGAAAATATCTATCGTTGGGTGTGGTTGGTATGGCTCCGCCTTGGCGCAACTGTTAAAGCAAGACTTCCATGTCCTTGGCACCACGAGATCAGAGACCAAGAAATTATTTCTCCAAGGGCAAGGAATCGAAACAGAAATTCTAGCAATCCCCAACAAACCTTCTGATCGAATCATGAATGTTGATGCAATGATTCTGAATATTCCCCCTTTCCCAGAACAGCTCAATTGGCTTAAGACCTGGAACTGGAATCCCGGAACCCATTTAATTTTTATTAGTTCAACATCCGTTTATGCCGTTACTGATCAGATTGTTGATGAATCCACCCCGACGAATCCAGACACAGAAGCAGGTCTTATCCTAAAAACGGCAGAAGAGTGGATTCAAACTTTTTCACATTTTGATATCATTCGTTTTGGTGGCCTGATTGGACCGGGGAGACATCCGGGCACTTACTTGAGTGGTAAAAAAGATCTTCTGCAGGGAAACAGACCAGTCAACCTCATTCATCTTGATGACTGTCTAAGTTTTACAAAAGACATCATTGTGCGCGGGTCTAGGCAAGAACTTTATAATCTCGTTCACCCTTCTCATCCAACAAGAGAAGACTATTACACGGACTACTGCCGCAATCACCATCTTCCTTTGCCACACTTTAAAGCGGAAACTCAATCCTATGGGTATGTCTCGTCTTTTAAGGTCATGAAGAATTATCAGTTTAAAAAGGCTATTTGAATTTAAGGACGACCTGAAGACAAAAGACTTCCAAACTCATCGTAAAATGCATAATCGCCTTTTGATGAAGTTGGTGCGTAGCTGCTAACGTTTTGAATTGTTTTTTTAATTTCTAATTTTTGTTCGTTACTTTTGCCGCGGCCATTGGCAAAACGTGAAAAGAGAATCGCTTTTTTGAAAACAGAAGAATAGACCACAATCTCCTCGTTTCTAAGGTCAAGAGCGATATTACTCACTGACCTCAATAAGGAAGCAGGAATAACTCGCTTCGGGGTTACATTTCCTGGCAAGGTTGAAGAAAAAGTTAAAATGCCACTCACCTTATCTAAGACGATGATCTCATTATGAACTTCATCCACGATCATTGATTGAACGTCATTCAAATAAGTGCTTTGACCAGAAAAAGCTGATAGACCTTCTGCACTTTCTATAAAAATGAGATTTTTGAAGGCAAAAACATCTTCACCTTTTGATGTTTTTTTCTGAATTCCGAATTCTTTTGCCTTGGCTTTAAATAAGGTTACACACTCAGTTGAAATATCGTCTTTCCCTTCACCATTACCTACTCTCTTGGCCTGTTCAACACAAGTTTTTTCCATCGTCATCATCTCCGTTAGAGCGAAGACTGGTTGAGCAAAAATCAAGCAGCAAATAAAAATCGGACTGAAGGCTCTCATTAAGGACCCCTTGTGGCATTCATTACATTTGAAACAGATCCACCGCTTGAAGCCGTAGCATCTATATTCGCAGTGTATGTCCCCGCCAAATTAGTCAGACCCAGAAAAGTTACATCGACAGTGCAACTTGCACCGGCCGCCAATGTTGAATTGTTACAATTATCAGTCCCCACACTCCAACTTGCAGCATTCGCACCTGAGAGGACGGTTGAAATAACTGAAGTACTCACATCCCCAGTATTTTTTAAATAATAGGTATGAGTAACATTGGTAGTTGTCGTTCCATAGTTATCAGGATTCGCGGGATGAGTTCCACTGATATCCCACTGTAGTGTCGCCGGGATTTGATACGTAAAAGCTGATGGCTTAGCACCCGATTGTGCATCAGTATTAGTGACAGTCACGGAGTATGCCCCATGAGTTTGAGCGACTGTCGTGCAAGTAAGAGTTGTATTGCTCGTAAACCCCACACCAGTACAGCCGATAGATCCAATAAATACCGTGGCCCCTGTCAGAAACCCAGTTCCGGTGACAGAGATAACAGTCCCCCCAGCGGTAGATCCCACATTGGGAGTAATTGCCGTCACTATAGGGGCCGCTTGGTAAGTGACACCTGAACTAACAACCCCATACTGATTATCAGTGTTCGTCACTTTGACGATGTAGCTACCAGCGACATTAATAGGTGTCATACAGGTGATTGAAGTCGCTGACACGACCGTCGCGGTTAGGGCCGGAGGTGAAATACAACTGAGAGTTCCAATTTTGACAGTAGCTCCAGCTACAAATCCTGTTCCCGTAATCGTAATCGGTGTTGATATGCCGGCCGGAATCACAGAGGGAGAAATGCTTGTAATGGTCGGGGCCGGTCGATAAGTATAGGCGAGTCCCGTTACAGATTGTCCATCTGTATTAGTTACGGATACAGCATAAGTTCCAGCAGCATTGGCCGGAGTCGTGCACTGATAGTAAATTGAAGAAACGTAGCCATTACCCGTACAGGCAACACTCCCAATCTTTACCACAGACCCTGATTCAAATCCTGTCCCCGTCAGAAGGGTTAATGTTCCCCCATTAATTGTCCCGGCCGTTACACTTAAGCTCGAGATGCTTGGAGGCAGTCGGTAAGTAAAACTATTTGAAAGGGTTGTCGTTTGCACAACAGGAGTAGAATTAGTGACGGCGACACTGACTGTGCCAGCAGCGTGGACAGGGGTGACACACTCTAACTTATAAGCATTCACATAATTTACTGTAGTACAAGAAACCCCATCCACTTTCACCGTGGATGAA
>CANFNX010000080.1 GCA_947448495.1 Bacteriovoracaceae bacterium
CAGGGATAGCCCCTAGGTCATTGGCCGTCATGATAAACATCACTTTTGAAAGATCATATTCACACTCAATGTAATGATCTCCGAAAGTTTTATTCTGACCTGGGTCCAACACTTCAAGCATCGCTGCACCTGGATCGCCGCGGAAGTCAGAGCTCATTTTATCAATTTCATCCAAAAGGATCACTGGGTTTGAAGTTCCAGCTTTTTTCAAAGCATGGATAATTTTCCCTGGCATAGCACCGACATATGTACGACGGTGACCACGGATCTCAGCTTCATCCCGTACTCCACCTAAGGAAATACGAACAAACTTACGCCCTAAAGATTCAGCAAGGGATTTGGCAATCGAAGTCTTACCAACACCTGGAGGACCAGCAAGACAAAGAAGAGTTCCACGAGTGTCGTCTTTGACGAGAGCACGAACAGCAAGGTACTCAACGATACGCTCTTTCACATCCATTAAGCCGTAATGGTCGTTATCAAGGATTTCTCGAGCTTTCGCTACAGAGTTATCATCTTGAGTATACTCATCCCATGGAAGAGAGATCATCCAATCGATGTAGTTACGAACTACAGCAGCTTCTGCCGACATCGGAGACATTGATTTAAGCTTACGAAGCTCTTTAAATGCTTTCTCACGAGCATCTTCAGGCATTTTCTTGGCCTTAAGCTTCTCTTCCATCTCAGCAACATCAGACTTATCGTCTTTGTTACCAAGCTCTTTCTGAATCGCATTCATTTGCTCATTCAGATAGTATTCTTTCTGAGATTTCTCCATCTGAGTTTTCACTCGAGAGCGGATTCTCTTTTCAACATTGATGATTTCAATCTCACCCTGCATTTTTTCAAGAAGAAGTTGTAAACGTGTATCAACATTCACAGCATTCAAAATATCTTGTTTTTCAGGGATCTTCATTGTTAAGTGAGCAACGATAATATCAGCAAGACGGCTTGGATCCGTGATTGATGAGATACTCATGAGAAGCTCAGGAGGAATGCGCTTATTGAGTTTTACATATTGCTCGAAAACGTTCTTCACTGAACGCATAGAAGCTTCAACTTCAACATCACTTTCGATGATGTCTTCGCACTTCTCTACATCAGAGTAGTAACCGTCATTCTCGCAACGGAAAGTTTTAATCTTCGCGCGGTATTTACCCTCGATAAGAACTTTCACTGTATTGTCAGGAAGTCTTAACATCTGAATGATGCTAACAACTGTACCAATATCGTAAACGTCTTCTCGCTCAGGATTTAAGACTGAGGCATCCTTCTGTGTGACGAGAAAGAGTTCATTTCCATTTTTAGCGGCTTTCTCTAAAGCTGAAATTGATTTTTCACGCCCTACAAAGAGAGGAACTACCATGTGAGGAAAGATAATCACATCTCTTAGGGGAAGCAATGGGAAGTTGTTTACAGCTTCAGATTTCTTGTCAGACATAGCACCTCCTGCGCATATCAAACTCGGGATCAAATAACCTCGTTCAATGAGGTTATAAAAATAGTATCCCATGAAATTAAGTTTCGAGAACACAAAAAAAAGGCCTAGGAGTTTTTTTCCTAAGCCTACCGAGTTAAATGATTTCTTTTAGTTAATTGTTATTTAGAGTCAGATTTTGCCGGTGTCATTAAGACGCGTTTTCAATTTTCTTGGCCGCTTTGGCACCACCCTTACCATCAGGTCGTTTTTTACGCTCACCCTCTTCAAGGATTGGCTTACCTGAACCTGTAATCGCATCTTTGGTGACGATACACTTAGAAACTTTCTCTAGTCCCGGAAGGTCATACATCACGTCCAGCATCACTTGTTCGAGAATAGAACGCAGTCCGCGGGCCCCAGTTTTTCTGTGTAAAGCAGTTCGGGCAACCTCTAGAATAGCATCTTCAGTAAATTCCAGATCAATTCCGTCAAAGTCAAACAGCTTTTGGTATTGCTTCACAATCGCGTTTTTTGGCTCGGTCAAAATTGAAACCAGAGCTTTTTCATCTAGCTCTTCCAGCATGGCGGATACTGGTAAACGTCCGATGAACTCTGGAATCAAGCCAAACTTCACAAGATCCCCCGGTTCAATTGCCCCTAGGTTTTCAAGATGAGTTTTTTCAACTTTTGCTCCTGAGTCTGAAGTTAATCCAACAGACTTAGATTTCGTCATACGTTTTTCAATAATTTTGTCCAAACCAACAAAAGCACCTGCACAGATGAAAAGAATATTACGAGTATCAACTTGAATATATTCTTGCTGTGGATGCTTGCGTCCACCCTTCGGAGGAACATTGGCGACTGAACCTTCAACGAGCTTCAAGAGAGCTTGCTGAACCCCTTCACCTGAGACGTCGCGAGTAATCGATGGGTTTTCTGATTTACGGGCAATCTTATCAATCTCATCCACATAAACAATTCCGCGCTGAGCTCTTTCGACATCAAAATCGCAATTTTGAAGAAGTGAGAGAATCACGTTCTCAACGTCTTCACCCACATAACCAGCTTCAGTCAATGTTGTGGCATCACAAATAGCAAAGGGCACATTCAGAAATTTAGCTAGTGATTGAGCAATTAGTGTTTTTCCAGACCCCGTTGGACCGGCCAAAAGAATATTCGATTTTGCCAGTTCGACTTCATCACCTTCACGAGTCGCAGCTTTATAGGAAATACGCTTGTAGTGGTTGTGAACGGCAACTGAAATAATTTTCTTCGCACGCTCTTGGCCAATCACGTAATTATCTAGATGAGCTTTGATCTCATGAGGCTTAGGAACATTATCGGTAGCGGTTTTAGCAACGGCCTTGACCGAATCTTCGTAGATAATATCATTGCAAAGTTCAATACACTCATCACAGATGTAAACACCTGGACCAGCGATTAATTTTTTTACTTCCTTCTGGGATTTTCCACAGAAGTTACAGTTTAAACTGCCGTAAGATCCACCAGCTTTCTCTTTACTCATAATCGCCTTTTTTATGCTTTCTTCGTTTTACCTTTAGGAACAATAATATTGTCAATCAAACCGAATTCTTTAGCTCGGGTTGGATCAAGATAATTATCTCGATCACAGGCCTTCTCAACCTCATCGTACTGACGACCAGTATGCTTAACGTAAATGTTATTCAGTTGTTTCTTTAGATCTAGAATTTCGCGAGCTTGAATCTCGATATCGGTCGCTTGTCCACGGGCACCCCCAAGTGGCTGGTGAATCATGATACGAGCGTGAGGGAGAGCATAGCGGTGACCAGCTTCTCCAGCTTGTAAAAGAAGGGAGCCCATAGAGGCTGCCATACCTACACAGTACGTATAAACCGGGCAAGTCACGTGTTGCATGATATCGTAGATACCAAGACCAGCATAAACTGACCCACCAGGTGAATTAATATAAAAGTGAATAGGAGCTTCAGGATCTGATTGCTCTAGGAAAAGCATTTGGGCGACAAGTAGATTGGCCACTACATCATTCACCTCAGTCCCCAGGAAAATAATCCTGTCTAACAAAAGTCTCGAGTAAATATCGTACTGGCGCTCACCTCTGGCAGTTTGCTCAATAACGATTGGATTTGGGATATATCCCTTTGGCATTTCCATGAAGGTCCTTTTTATTCCTCTAAAAGTTGATTTCTTTGTTCAACCTTATCGGAAAATTGAAGTAATTCTTGAGGTTTAATTTAACTTCAAGCTGAATTTCTTTAAAGATGGGCAGAGTTCACCAAATCGCAAGGGAAGGAAACACCATGACTTGAAATAATCTCTTGATAGGACTAGATTTCTCAGGTCAATAACATTCAACACTCAAGGAGTCCCTTATGGCACGTTTAGTTGGTAATCCTGCACCTTATTTCAAAGCAGCTGCTCTTGTTAATGGTCAAAACAAAGAGATCTCTTTGGACGACTATAAAGGTAAATGGAAAGTTCTTTTCTTTTATCCGCTCGATTTCACTTTTGTTTGTCCAACTGAAATCATCGCTTACTCAGATGCTGCTGATCAGTTTAAGGCCATGAACTGCGAACTTATCGCTTGTTCAGTGGATTCATTCTTCTCTCACCTTGCCTGGACAAAACAACCTCGTAATGATGGCGGTTTAGGTGAAGTTAAATTCCCAATCCTCGCTGACCTCGATAAGAAAATTGCTCGTGACTATGAAGTCCTTGTTAATGATTCAGTCGCTCTTCGTGGAATTTTCATCATTGATGACCACAACATCATTCAGCAAGCTACGATCAACAACCTTTCAGTTGGACGTAACGTTGAAGAAACGCTTCGTCTCGTTGAGGCTTACCAATTCACGGCTAAATCTGGTGACGTATGCCCTGCTAACTGGAAAAAAGGCTCAGACACAATGAAGCCAGATCCAACAGGCTCAAAGGCTTGGTTTAAAAAGAACGCTTAATAGCCGACTGAAATATTCGGTGACTTTTAGGGGGCCTTTTTTGGCCCCCTTTTTATTGTTTAGGCACCCTTTGCACCTTGAAAATCTTGCAAAGATGGTAAAAATATTCACTATTTAGCTGTGCGCCATCAGTAATCTTTACAAACAAACGCCGATTGTAACTTCTTCGCCTTGTCTTAAACGCCATCTATCCCTATAACCCCCTCCATAAACACACAGTGAACAGAAGACCGAGAATTTGGCCTCAGGTTTGCGAAGAGTATAAAGTCGAGAGTGACCACGAAGGTGACTCTTTCAACAGAGGGATAGAAATGATGAATTCAAATGTCGTAAAGATGGGAGACTTTAGAGAGATGCTTGAGACAAGAAGATCTCAAGACTCCTACAAACGCTATCTTTCCACCTTGGCCAATTCGCAACTTGAAAGTGAAATCAATTTTCTTTTGGATGAATTTTCTTTAGACAGTTACGGACAAGATTTTTCATCCAAGGTCCGCCTCATCCAAAGCGAACTTGTTTCGCGTGCTGATCAAGATTGGAAAGATCGCATTTTAAATCTCACAAAAGAATCTCATCAATATTTATAATTCATAGGGCTCATGCCTTTTGGGGGAGTCATGACCTGGCTCATCCGCTCCCCATTCAATTTGATCAGGATTGATCCGAGATTTGTCTGATCCCTCATCACTGACGACTTTCGGTAATTGTGAATTAATCGTTTTTTTCGCCTTTTTAAAAAGTCGTGATCTTTTTTTTCTTTTTTTCATAAGGACCCCCTCTTCATCTTTTACACCAACTCTAAGCCCAGAAGATTCAGGTGATGGACCCTTAAAAGCAAAAGACTCAAGGGCAACATTTTGACTGAAGTGAGGCGAAGTTGGACATTCGCTTATTTTGAAAAGCTTTAACAACTAGGAATTTGGAACAACAAACACAGGCACAATCCTTGCTTTTTTGAATCGGTGAAACGGAGGAAAAGACCATGATCAAGCAATTTCTCAAATCCCTGACTTTCTTAATTCTGGCCATGGCCTGTAGTAGTCATAAAAAAATGAATGCTTTCTCCCCTTCTGAGCATCATTTACCAAAAAATGATTTGATGGAATTTGCCACAATTGAATTTGACCGAGGCGAAATTCAACTGAGTGAAATGGATCGCATCCATCTGAATGAGTTACTTTCTAAAATTGATGTCTCCGGAAAGATGGTTGATGATATTAAGATCCTCACATGGTCAGACCGAGCGACGAAAAAGGATACTGACGCCTCGAATACTGAAATTATTCTCGCCCGTCAGCGTGCCGAATCGATCAAATCCTACCTCAACAACGGCCTAAAGGAAGACGAGGAAATTGATTTCTATAATATGGCGGAAAATCCGGAACGCTTTAATCGCTACATGGAACGCAAAGGAGTTTCAGTTGGAGAAGCTTTCAAAAGTGAAGGTGGAACAACAAATCCCAGCGGACGGGGCCTGGTCATTATCGAGTATAAAACAGCTCCTGCTTCATCGGTCATATAAACAACGGAGTGATTATGCCAAACAAGATTGACGTCATGAGACCGAGTTCCATTAACATTGGAATTTCTGAGCAGGATCGTAAGTCTATTTGCAAAGAATTAAATAAATTGCTGGCAGATTCTTATCTGCTTTATTTAAAAACTCAAAACTATCACTGGAACGTGACGGGACAGATGTTCCAATCACTTCATCAGTTATTTGAAGCTCAGTATTCTGAGCTTTCAAATGCGATCGATGTCATAGCAGAAAGGATACGTGCTTTAGGAGAATTTGCCCCGGGATCATTTGCCGCCTTCTCCAAAGTGTCCTCCATTAAGGAAGAAACTGCGATTCCCACTGCCGATGAAATGATCCATAACCTCGTTCATGCTAACGAAACTGTCGTCACAACCGCCAGAAAGATCATTGGCCTTGCCAATGAATATGAGGATGATGTCACGACCGATCTGATGATCGAACGCATGCAGGTCCATGAAAAAAATGCCTGGATGCTCCGAAGCCTGATTGCTCACCAAGCTTAAAGAGAATCTCACAAGCTATCAAGGGTTTATCGGCACTCTCCCCTCTAGTAGAACCGTAAGTAAAGCATTAGGATGGGGAGATGAAAACAATTCTTGGACTCCTCCTTTTCACCATAAGTTTTCCGATTTTTGCTCAAGCTGAGTGCGCAGGGCCAGTTGATCTGCTGATTGTTGGAGACTCTCAACTTGGGGCTACTTGGTCAAAAAGCTATACGGGAAACTTTCTTCAACATTGCTTAAAAGGAAATTTTGTTGTGTACGCCCGAGGCGGGAGCATTCCTGGAAACTGGCTTGGTCAAGGTGGAATGGATCAGATTGAAACAATTCAAAGAGATCCGCAAAATGAACATCTCAATATTGGCTCACTTGAAAAGATCCCTCTGTGCAAAAAAAGAATTTTACCAATGCTCTCCTCGCACTTACCAAAAAAAGTGATGTTTGAGTTTGGTGGGAATTACATCGCTCAAAGTGATGAGTTTATTGCGAATGACATCAGGCATTTGATGGCAACTTTAGATTCCCAAGGGATTTCTCAGGAGAACTGTTTTTTTCTCCACCAAACCTATGAAATGGAAGTGGAGACCAAAAGGAATGTCCCACTCAAGAATATTGAGAATACCCAACGGATACTTGCTGTGATCTCCAAGGCGATTAATGGTCGATGCCAAATCATCAATGGACTAGAGGTTATGAAAGACTCCCCTTACTTTGATGGTAAGGAACATTTAAAACGAATCGCCATAGAAGGACGATCCGGTTGCATGGGCGCAGCCGTTAACGATAATGCCCATGTTTGTGGAGAAGCGGCTCGAGATTTTGCCGAACGGATTTGTCATATTTTAAATAATAATTAACCAAGATAGATAAACTTTTATGATTAAGTCTCTCAACGCAAATATCGTCGACAAATTAAGAAATTCAATCGCCGGTCCGACATTCATTCTTTTTCTCACGGGCCTTATCTTTTCTTTTGGATATATGTTCACTCAAATTATGGTCGTTGACAGCCTTCAACTGCTAGAGCGTGGATACATGTTCGCACAAGGCTACCTTATTCCCTTCGGCCCGAAATCAACCAATACCAATCTCATCTATGGCCCTTTTATTTCAATTTATAGCGGGATTTTCCTAAAACTATTTGATTCACCTTATTCCCTGCTTGGTGGTATTTGTTTTTTTCATGTCATTGGCTTCTGGGCGATTACACAAACACAGTATTTAAAAAAAAATACCCTTTTTTATTTTACTTATTTACTACTCTACTGGTGCTCGCCTTGGAGAGCTAATGAAGTTTTTATTTGGAATCCAAGTTTTCTGATTCCTTTCGCATCAATTTACCTTTATTCAATTGACCTATTTCTCAGGAACAGAAGATTTTATGGAACCCTTCTCCAGGGCTTCATAGTGATTCTCTGCAGTCAAACTCACAATTCATTTATTTTTTTGGGGTTTTTAAGTTTGGGGCTATGGTATAAAAAGATAATCCGTCCTCACTGGGGTGGTGTCTTCCTTTGTGTCCTGTTGAGTGCACTCTTCTTACTTCCCACTTTTGTCGTTTTGCAAATGCACCCCGAAATTCTGAATTTAAATCGAGATCGAGGAGTTCATCTATTTGGGAATCTTCTCAAAGGTGGAGAGGCCCTAAAAGGCTTCACTTATTGGTTTCGTTATTCTTCACTATATTTTAGTTCAACTCTTTTAAAAAGCGACTTGCCCCCTTCATGGCCCAGCCAAATTTGGAATGTCATAAAGTGGGTCCTTGCTGTAAGCTCTACTCTGATCGTTGCCTGGCTTAATTTTCGTTTTTTTATCAAGAAGAGAATCGAGCACTCGATTTTAAAAACGATTGCTCTTATGGCCTTATTCTCACTTATGATCTCTTCATGTATTTCTCCAGTATCATTTAATTACTGGCACCTTTACCTTGCTTACCCATTCACGATTATTCCAGTGGCTTCAGAAATCGCTCTTTTTTCTCATCAAAAGAAAATTGTTACAGGTTTATTCATTTATTTTATTTTAGTTGTTGTCCTAACAGTGATTTCAAGTGAAGAGCACAAATGGGATTCAAATCTAGAGGCTCCCTATCAAGAGAAAGTGACAAATCGCAAAAACGAGCTGATTGAAAAATTTAAAATCATGGCGATAAAATTTGAATAGCTCCTTAATTCGTCAGATTTTTTATATTTTCCAATAGTGATTCAAGATCCAGAGGTTTTGTCATAAGCTGTTTTAAATCTTCGCTCCTCTCTTGAGCTTCAACCTCATCTGGAGATGCAGAAATCAGAATGACGGGACATTCTCTGACATCCAATTCAGAGCATTCATTTTTCTTCTTGAGAAACTCAAAGCCATTCATTCCATCCATCTGAAAATCAACAATCATGAGTTGAGGACGATGACGACCGATGGCCAAACTTTCAAAAGCTTTATAGGGATCACCATAAGAATGAACTGAATAACCTTCTTTATTTAGGACCCAGGCCATGGCATCTCTTAAATCCTCATCATCATCAATGATTAAAATTTTTCTATGTTTATCTTTAATAATAATTTCAGTTTGATCGGCTCCTAAAAGAGGAAGAGTGAAAGAGAAACAGGCCCCCCCCTCTGGAAGATTTTCCACAAAAATCTGACCACCATGCGCCTCTACAATTGATTTACAAATAAAAAGACCAAGACCCGTATCGGAACGACCGCGCACTCCACCTGTCCAAAATTTTTCAAAGACATGGTTCATATCTTCTGACTTGAGCCCAGGACCATTATCACAAATGCGACAAAGAATTTCTTCAGCTTGTTGAAGGACTTGAATATGAATTTGGCCGCCATCAGGGGCAAACTTAACAGCATTACTTAAAAGATTTGTGATCACTTGAGTTAACTTAGCTTTATCAAACATCCCTGCCAGATATTCATCTTGCCTAAAAAATATATGGAGATGCTTTTGAACAAATAGCGCCTTTAGCGAATCTAGGACATCCTGAAAGAGACCCCCAAGGGTGCAATGAGATTTTTCTAAATTGGACAAATTGTGCTCGCCCTTATGCTTCTCCAGCAAATCTGAAATAAGTTCTTTCATTCTCTCTGTGGTCCTCAAAATACGATTGGCCTGATGCCGAACTTTATTCGACAAGGGGTTATCCACTCCTTCATCGGCTAGCTTCAACAACATTTGGGCTTCCAATTGGATAACACTTATAGGATTTTTAATATCGTGAGAGACGATCGCAAGCATTTGTTCGCGTGAGAATGTTTGATCTAAAGAAGCATAAAATGTCTTATCATCCATTTTATTTTCCTAAAAGTGGCAACCCCGGAGACAACATCATTGTGAAGAATCCGGGGTGCATTTCTATTAAAATTTAGTTTTGAATTAAGACAATAAAATCTTGAAGATGAATGACGAGACTCTCTTTTTCTTTTTTTTCTAAATCTTGCTCTAATAATCCTGGGCCTAAAAACTGTTGTAAGGTCAGTGTGCTCATAAGTCCCATTTCTAAATCTCCCTAAGAAAGTTGATCTCGTTTGGTTAAGCAAAGATATGGCCAATCATTTTAATATTCTTTTTTAAGGACTTAGCTTCCCCAGACATTTTTTTGGGGAATTTTGGAACATTGAAAATGGGGCTTAATGCAAAAACAGTCGGCTGGCCAGATTGACCTCACGATCCATAAGCTCTAACAAGTCTTTCAAGGTTTGCTTGTCGCCCGCAATAGCAGCTTTTTCAATTTGAATGCCTAAGGGGGCAAACTGAGGAAAATCAAAGGTCTGAGCATTGCCTTTGAGCTGATGACCAATCCTTGCTGCTGGTCCAAAATCATCCTCTTCCAGAGAAGACGAGATTTGTTGGAGATCTTGAAATCGTCGCTGGATATATTTTCTCTTCAGCTCTAGGGGTACCTGCATAAACACTCCGTTACTGGCCTTCCATAAGTTGGCGCATCATAAAAGCAAATCTTACAAACTACAACCTAAGATGGGCTTAATTTTCCTCAGAGTGGGGCCAAAAGGCACTGTAAAATCTTTTTACAACAGTAGGTAATGAGTTCACTTGCTCTGCCATTTAAGGCGAATATAGCGATAATCAGCCAACTAACAGGATTGTTTGGGAGCAAGCATGAAACTTTTGTTTCTTTTGGTTACTTTAGGTTTAATTCAGGCCTGTGACCCCTATGGTTTTGGCTTTAAAAAAAATCCCGCTTTTGTTGTCAATGCCGCTTTTGAATCCATGCTAAATCTCAATATCGACACCTTTATTGATGTCACGGGAAAAGAAGCTCTCTGCCTGTATGGGAATAGCGATGGCCTAACCTATCTCAAAGAACATCTCGATGTTGACCCAAACAAATTGGAACTCAAGCCAAAACTGATTGAAGACTCAAGCCGCTACACCAACAACCCACAATTTGTCGGCTATTGGTCTTACTACAACGAAAAATATGAACTCGATGTCTCTGATAAACAAACGGAAAAAGAATTACTTAAAGTCGTAGTTGAATGTCACTATGGGTTTGATGGTGAAAAGAATCAAAACTACGTGAATCTGAAACTAAGCAAATATAAAAGAAAGGAATGTAGAGTTATCAAAATTTCGCCACTGCATTTTGAAGGTCTGCCGGCCCCTGAATTATGTGGACCATTACTTGTTGACCTATAACCACTGAAGACTTTTGTAGTCGGTAGATACAGTCGCTCTCAATTGGGCAATTTTCTCAACGTCTTCATAGCCAAGTAAACTGGCCATCAATCGAGTTCTTTTTCTTGTGTCTTCATCTGTATTAAAGGAATCAATAAGAGTTTGGAGATAGACGAGATTAGAGGAAAAATTCATCACATAATCATCAATGAGTTTCTGCTCATGATCAGAAATTTTAGTAAATTCAAGACCAAATCGAGAACGAAATATATTATCTAGATTTTGCGAAAGCTGTTCACGTCTCACTAAACGTGCCTTGGCCCGAAGAACTTTCCTCGAAAATAGTTCATTCGAGAATGTCTGCATTTTAAGGACGGAAAAATTTTTAAAAGTTGGCAATTGTGGAAGAGAGATCATGATGGAAACATCATCACGATCGGGGAAACTCGGCATTTCATTCACGAGTAGCCCGCCCTCTGAAATATTTAAGCAGGTAGCCTTAAAAACATAACCACTATCAGCGTAAAGCATGGACTCCTTAAAAGGAGCTCTGAGATACTTACGCTGATAGTTTTTAGACTTCATAGCAATTTACTAGCAATTTCCGATAGAGGAGATCTCTCACCCACTTGTAGCTTCACATGGGCCACAATCTCTTCGCCTTTTAATTTATCGATCGTATAAACCAAACCATTGTTCAAAGAATCAAGATAAGGGTTATCGATCTGCTCAGAATCACCCGTGAGTACGATTTTAGTGCCTTCGCCAGCTCTCGTAATAATCGTCTTAATCTCGTGAGGAGTAAGGTTTTGAGACTCATCAACAATCATGAACTGCTGCGGCAGCGAGCGCCCCCTAATGTAAGTCAGAGGCTCAACATGCAGGAGTCCCTGATTAATCAGTTCATCCCAAGTTGTCATTTCGTTTCTGGCACGTTGATTTCCAAAAAGAAAATCAATGTTATCAAATATCGGCTGCATCCAAGGACCTAATTTTTCATTAATATCACCCGGGAGGAACCCAAGATCTCTTCCCATCGGAACGATTGGTCGAGACACAAGAACTCGAGAATAATTCTGTTTTGTAATGGCACACTCTAAACCTGCAGCAATCGCCAGGAGGGTTTTCCCAGTTCCTGCCTTACCTACTAATGAAACGAGGTTAATTTCATTGTTAAGAAGGGCATCAAGAGCAAATTGTTGCTCGATATTCTTTGGATGAATTCCCCAAACACCTTCTTTAGGCTTAATCAAAGGGACAATCCCGCCTTTCTTAGCATGAAAGCGCCCAAGAACTTTCTTGAAAGGATTATTTTTATCTACCAAAACAAGATATTCATTTGGATAGATGCTAGGAATATCCCCTGGCTCTAACTTTAGGAAACGCTCTTTTTCAAACTCCTCAATCTTTTCCAGCTCAAACTGAACGACTCGTTGGCCCGAGTAGAGTTCATCGACCGTAACATCAGTTGTTTCGTAATCCTCAGCGTGAATATTAACAGCATCTGATTTAAGTCGAAGGTTAATATCTTTGGTAATAAGAATAACATTTTCTCCGGCCTCTTTCAGAGTCAAGGCCGAGGCTAAGATGATGTTGTCATTGAGATCGAGCTTAAGACCGGAATTGGCACTTCCACGATACTCTTTGGTCACACTCACCTGTAGTGTACCTCCGTTATCGAGTTTTATGCCTTTAAATAGAGAGCCCGCGCCTCGAAATCCATCAATGAGTCGAGAGAAATAACGAGCATTCCTTCCGTTTTCATTTTGATCTTTTTTAAAACGATCAAGTTCTTCAATAACTGTAAGAGGGATAAATACTTTGTTGTCTGGTCCGAATTTATTGATGGCAAGGGGGTCAAGTAAAAGGACATTGGTGTCCAATATGAACGTTTTATTCAAAAGCTCCTCCTATCCGTGGGGGCCGTGTGTGTTAAATTTAGGATAGAAAATTAAGCATCGAATGAAAAGTCAAATAAACTGAGATAGATGATGAAGCGACTACTTTTTGTTTGTTTGTACTTCGTTCCGAGTTCAACGTCATAAAAACCGGTAGTTAATTTCATAAACATCAGATCGATTTCAGCTCCATAGCTATAGTATCCGCTATTCATTCCACCCATGAGGCTAATACCTGGAATGCCTACCTGGGCCCCAAGACGTACTCGCCGGCCAAAATCCATTTGCTCATTAAGTGCCCTTACATCGGCAGAAATAATGTAATGGAATAAAGTGAAATCTTGTCCAGCGGCCATGCCTAAATTCACTTGGTCCTTAGTATTGGCCACTTTCAATTTATCGGTATTTTTATTTACTGTGTAATCGGTGCCAGTAATATCTAGGGCGGATAAACCCAGGACAAACTGACTATTTCCACTTCTTGCCACATGTTCAAGCCCTGCATCAAATCCCCAACCACGACCCTTGACCTTTCCAAGAGAATTGAGAAGCTTATCTACTTCGCTTTGACCTAGTGCGCCTATGACAGTGGGACCTGAAAGGGCCAAGGAATCCTTCACACCAGTTCGTTCAATATACTTCGTACTAAATCCTAAGGAGGTCTGAGAGCCATTGTTGGATTTTTTGTTAATTCGGCCCGGACCAATGGGAAGAGCAAAGCCCATGACAACACCTTTATCCTGTCGCAGATCCAAATCAAGCATTGGGTGGGATTTATTTCTCAAAAGTGCATCAAAGCTCTGGCTCGACAAAAGTGATAAACCAAAATTAAACAGCTTAAATCCTGGTGCAATCCCAGCACTCGCATGCACAGGATAATCCATTAAGACATTTGCCGCGCCGTCGGCCGTACTAGGAAAATTCTGAAAACGATTCATATCTTTAAGGACATTAGTAGCGGCCAATTGACCACTGAAAGGATGCAAAGTTAAATCATGCTTATGACGACCAAGCGTAGCAGGATTATAAAATAGAGTGTACTCATCATCATTGACTGCCGTATAGGCATCGCCCATGAGAAGCGCTCTGGGAGATCTCATCGTATAAGGGAAGTCAAAAGCGAACGACGAAGATGAAATAAAAAGAAGGAGGAAGGCTCCAAACTTTTTCATTGCAGGCCACCTTCGAAGAGCATGGCGTAAATAAATTGAAGGTTATTAAACTCAGAAGCTGATGCTACAAGACTCTCACAGGTCGTTTGATCAGTCGTATTTAAGAGAGTGGTGAGAGTTGCATCAGCAGCAATGATCGTGGATTTAAAAGTCGAAACTGTTGCCGGTAATGTTGTCAGACTTCCATAGGAGCTACTGCTAGGCAAAGTTATATTACTCAAAATATCCATGATGTTCGTGACGAGCATCAAGCCTTCACACATCTTCTTTTTCGTCGCTGTAAGGGATCCTGCTGCAAGTGAAAGATCAGGATGACCCAGATCTGTGTTCATATCATTACAAACACCACCACCAGCTGCACCTAGAAATACAATGGAGCGAGCTTCAGTGTATTTAATAAAACAAGTTGAAGGAGTGGCTCCTTGCTCTTCAGTATTCGCGGCTCCGCCCCCCTTATTCCCACTAGCATCAACATTGCCATAGTAATTTAAAAATTTGCCAAGTTGAACGATACTTAAAAATAAAGCTTGAATCCCCATG
>CANFNX010000081.1 GCA_947448495.1 Bacteriovoracaceae bacterium
ATCTTGTTTCCAGTCGTAGTTCACACCCTCAAGTTTTATAATTTTCTCTAAACTATTCTGCAAAGGTTTGATGTTTTTCTTCAACCTTCTATCAGAGTAAGCTAATACGCCGGGAGCTGTGGCATAAATGGTTCCCACGGTCACGGTATCACCATGGAAAAATCCTGCGAGCATACCTGGTCGGTAATTTGTTGTTTGCAAGCCATCTTCATAGGCCGTTGCTGTTCCAAAAATCCCGGCCCCAGCGTTTGATCCAATGACCTCACCATAAACACCATAGTTCCAGCCTGGTGTCGCATTTCCTGCCATACCCCAAACACCAAAGGTTCTTCCGCTCATACCGGTCACATTCGCATAGGATCTCCCTTTAACCCCAACACTCTTGCCCCCGATGGTGGCAGTAGAAGAGGAGTCAAAGAATCCGGCCTGGGTCCAACTTGGCCACGTACCTGGGTTCACGTGAGTATAAATACCATACATACCATCGGTCGGAGTATCGGAATAAAACGTTGCGATTTGGTTAGCAGCTCCAATATTCGTTGGTGAGTTTGGGCCATTAACGACAAGTCTTGCAGCAGGTACATCACCAATGTTTAAACCAATGCCTAATTTGTTATTTATTGTAACGTATCTTCCAGCAGAGCTAAAATCTCCGCCGATGAGTGGGTTGGTTAGGCCATTGGTTTCAATATAAAGCTTAGAATCAGATGTTCCTGTGGCCGGCCCAGCATTATAGCCAAGAAAGAGGTTATTGGAACCGGTAACAAGGTTATATCCTGCGCGATCACCCAAAGAAGTATTGTAACTTCCACTTGAGTTGTTCATTAATGCCCAATTCCCAATACCAGTGTTGGAGTTTCCTCCGTTGTTAAATAACGCACTTTCCCCGACTGCAGTGTTGTTGCTTCCATTTGCCAAAAATTTCATGGCACTATTACCAAGTGCTGTATTACTTGAACCGGAGGTCAAATAGGCAAGGGAAGCGGCTCCTACAGCCGTGTTATACGAGGAGCTATAAATATTTACTAAAGCGTTCCAACCAATAGCTGTGTTATACCCTCCATTAACGATACTTTTCAGTGTACCGGTTCCAAAAGCTGAATTTCCAGCGGCTGCATTCCATATAGGATTACCCTTCAATGCCTCATACCCAAATCCCGTCCCAGAAGTAGAATATGCATTAAAATTCCCTCCTGCTAAGTAACCAAAAAACGTTTGCCCATTCGTATCTATTCGTCCCGACTTCTGAGAATTGACTTTAAAATTAAGGGGAGCGGTATCAGAAGTTCCAATGTAATCAGTTCCATCTACGGTTCCCGCATTTCCTCCGAGTAACCATTCCCCGCCTACTGCCATAGTGGAACATGCTGTGAGGGTTCCTCCATTGAAGCTGAAGTTTATGGGAATTCTGATGGGCTTGACCATCATAACGATAGATGCCGACTTTCTAAATGTTGAATTGACGATTAAATCCCCGGTGTAGGCGAGAGCATTGTAGTTGGTGAGTTGCATGGAAGTAATACTAAGTGGAGAAATATTCGTTGATGCTGTTGAATATTTAATCACATTTAATTTATCTTTGATGTTTGGAACAGTCACTGTGGCAGAGGGACTTGCTGATAAAGCTGTGACGTTTGCCGAACTCATGACCGTACCAAAAGTATTACTACAAGCAGTGGTATTATTGAGTACGTCTTGGATAATACCTTTAAGACTTATATTCTCAGACTTTGCCTCAATTTGTTTTGCACTTTGGTCCGCGTTTTCCATAAGCTTTGCAATGGTTAAGCTCAGACCACCTGTAATGGCAATTGCCATCATGACCTCAATGAGACCAATACCTGCCGAATTCCTAAGAAATTTGATAGTTTTCATAATCACCTTTTATAGATCAATTATAAGCGGTACTCGATGATTTGATATTCAAATGTGGTAAGAGATCAATATTATGTCGATTATTCATTAAACCACTAGGAGAATGCCAACAAAACCGGTCAATAGTTGAATCATCCACTCAAGCCTTGCGCCGATCTTAAGGCAGGATGCCTGATAGATAATGAATTTAATATGGAAAGTACCTGGTCTGAATATTAACCAGTAATTCTTTTCTTGGAAAAAAGAGAAGGTTACTATGTTGAGAATATATAAGTAGCATTCATTCAACCCCTCCTCAAGAGAGGGAGGTTGATTTCAAATAGGTCGTTAATGGAACTGAAAATTGTCCTTTGTCTGTACTTCTTTTTGCTCTTAATCCTTTTGTTCTACACCGTAGGCTATATTTTCAGTTGTCTTTTATTCCTGGCCTCTTCAAAAGATTCTCTTTTAGAACATGATGCTCGCAACCGAGGGAGTGTCGCAGTTGTGATGCCCTCCTATAATGAGGGTGAAGCACTAATCGACTGTTTAAAAACACTGCTCTCACAAGACTACTTGGGGCAAATTAATGTCTATTTGCTCATAAAAGATACGCAAGACACCTCATATCTTTTTTTAGATAGCTTTTTGAAAAGTCTTCCTGCTGTTGAAAATAGAATGATCCAAGTTTGTCTAACGGGAGAGCAGGGGAAAAAAGAAAAAATAAATAAAATCCTTCCAACTCTGAGGGAAGATTATATTGCCTTCCTAGACGCTGATCACCGAGCAGAGAATCAATGGCTTTCATCTTCAATAACTTTATCTGAAAGTGAAGGTCATGATGTTGTTCAGTCGGTTAGGCGTCCTCTGGCGATTTCTTCTTTTTTTCAGGTCTGGGATTCACTTCAAAACCATATTGGAAATGAAGTGTTTAATACTCTTTATAGAAAACTAAAGCTAACTACTTTTTTTACCGGCACAACAAGTGTTTTTAAAGCTTCAGCACTTAAAGGTAAAATATTTCCAAACTCCATGACAGAGGACACTTTTTTGTCCTATCAACTCATTCTTGGGGGAAAAAAAATAGGGTATAATCCTTATTTTGGCTCTTATGAAGAAGTGGCGCCTGATCTTTCCAGTTATATTTCAAGACGAAGGCGTTGGAGCAACGGACACAACCAAACTTTTTTTTCTCATTTCAAGAAGATTTTAAAAATTGAAACTGGACTTAAAGAAAAAACTCAACTGCTTCTTCATGGGGGGTATTATTTTCTACCGATCCTAATACTTATTTTGACGAATATTGCTGGTGGATATTTTTTCTTTCAGTACACAAGCAATGTTCAAGTCTTATGTATTTGCCTCACTTTATTTCTATGTATAAGTTTTAATCTTTTAAGATTTAGCTCTCTCAAAGATCTTATCTACGAGTCTGCTATCGCAGTACTTGTCCTTTTCCCTTATGTTAGTTCGGGGTCAGTACTTTTTTATAAGTTTCATCAGCATGAGATTTATTATTATATTATCAACTTTCCCTATCATAAACAGATGTTCTGGATAAACCTCGTCATGGTTTCAGCTCCCATCTTGGTTCTCGTTTGTGGTAGAAGCCTTTTTAAACACCCATCTCTTGGAGTCTTTTTTTCTCACCTAGTTTTTTATCCTCTCGTCCTTGTGGTGGATATTTATAGTGGGACATTAGGTTTTTTTGATCTGATCTTTAATAATAAGAAGTGGGGAACAGTAAGAAGAACCAATGTGGTTGATTCCTCGATTGTTCCTCAAAGCATTTCTGATCATACTGATAAAAAAAAATTAAGAGTAAGAAAGTTTTACGCCATTGTGCTTGCACCCCTTTCTATTCTGTTTGTATTACTGGCGAATGATTTATTGGTTTTTCATAACTGTGGGGAGCCAAAATATTTCTTTTCGGATTATGTCTTCTTTGAAGTCGCTCCACCGTTTCATTCAAATCTCTTCTTAAAACTTTCGTCCATGCAAGATGGGAAATATTTATTAAAAATAACCAATCAGACGCAAGGGGAAGTTGAGAATTTCACAAGCAGCTTAAAGCTTCTGGTGAATGGGAAGATGGTTTACAAAGGGGATCTTAGCGAAAAAATAATTTCGGTTGAATATGTCGGGAATATGGGCTGGGGCACTGAAGAGGTTACCTCCGAAATCGGAGTTAATGGCTACAGCTGTCTTCAAAAAAGAAAATTCAGTAATGCTGTAAAAGAAATTCGAGAAGGTCAATTGTATGTAAATGGGGAACCCTTTTTAATTAAATGTATTATTCCTTCTTTTAGTAATTCAAAAGTAAATTTAAGTGTCGCCGATGGATTAAAACAGATCAAACAGGCGGGAGCAAATTGTGTTCGAGTCTATCATAGTCCTACTGATGATCTTTTGGATGAGGCCAGACGCAATCAATTGCTTGTGATCTCCCAGCCTGATGAAACCACTTGGGCGAATATTGATATGAGTAAAACCTCAAATATTAAAAAATTAATGCACCAATATGAAGAGCACGTCGCCGATACTGCTGGCAACCCCTACATCTTTTTTGATCACTTAGGAAACGAGTTAGAACTTAATAATGATAAAGGCAAAAGTATTGGCAATATTTCTACAGCTTTGGATAACATCCGAAGAAGGCCCTATTATCGTTATCCCATTTCTTATTCGACTTATAATATTTATGTAAAATACCCACTAGATATTCTTGCAGTAAACATGCTGGATTCAGGCGATGTGTATTGGAGAGATGGTTTAAGTCACGTGCGTAGTTTAAATATTCCCTTTTATGCCAGTGAGTTTGGTGGTTTCGTGGCTTTTTTTGAATACATTCCTACGTTTTTAAGAATTCACCGCCTATATGAGAATTGGCAGAATCTTTTGGATCACGGCGCCCTAGGAGCTGCATTTTTTCAGTCCCACGACAACTGGGCCCAGCCCGTGCCAGTTGGTTACAATGATCCATTCAATAACGAAATGCCAGATGATATGAGAGGTTTTTGGGATATTGATAATAAGCCTAAAGAAGAGCTGAATCATTTGAGCACTATTTTATCTGATCTTGAGTTTAAGTCCTTGGGGAGTGGCATGCTAGAGCTGCGAAATCGCAGAAAATATCCACTTCAAAAAATTCATTTAACAATTCAAGGGCAGCCAGTTGAAATTGCAAGCCTGGCCTCTGGCGAATCTTTTTTGTTTGATTTAAAGAGCACTGAGCGATTGCTAAAAGTTCACGCCACCTATTTGACTCATTTGGGTCTTAAAAATGAAATCAACTTCATTTTTGATACTGTTAAAGGAATGAGGCCTCATGTACTAGAATCAAGTCCTCTTTTAGATGTTAAGCAGTTGGTTCACAATTCCCTGTGGCAAAATTTCATCGAAGGTAATGTTAACGGCGGAGTCCACGTTTTACGCATAAGCTTACCAGTCAATGTAAGTGAAAATGCTTTTTTGGTTTTAGATGGAGTAGGGTCACAAAAAATTCGTTTTGCTAACATTCGTGGTGATAAGGAAGTTATGGTAAATGTTCATAACTATCGTGAGCAGATTGTTAGAATTAAGGACCTCAGAGCGGAACTCGGCGAAGGGCGAGAATTTTTAATTGAAATTAATAGGGATCAGGTGCAGTACCTTCACGAAAGTGATGGGAAAAATATTTTTATCCCGCTAAAAAGACCTTATCTTTATAATCCCATTTAGTATTATTGGTTGATCGATTAGCATGGGTACTCGCCAGCGCCTCTGTAACAACCTAAGCACCCAAAAATCACTAGCTTTAAATATTGGAATAAAATAAGCTTAAAACATGCGAATTGAGATTTTAGTTGATAACGAAGAGCCGAGAATTTATCCCTTGGATAAACCCAAAATGCTAGTTGGCTCTCACGAAACTTGTGACATTGTTATTAATCACAAGGGTATCAGCCGCAAACACTGCATCGTAACCGAAAAAGACGACAAGTATTTTGTCACGGATCAGGGATCTACTAACGGTAGCTATATTGATGAGCACCGCCTGGTTCCAGGTAGTGCTGCTGAGTTCAGTTCATTCTTTCCTGTTCGTTTAGGTGACAATGTTCTCATGACTCTCCTCTCAGATGAAGAAGCCCATGAATTGGGAGGCGATTCGGAGCTTAATACTCAAAATAATTCATCTCCTGTAAGGAATGAGAGTACAAAGATGATCTCGCTTCAGGACTTGCATAGCACGAATACCGCAGGTCTAGTACAAAAGCGATCCGAGACTGTCATAAAAAGAAAAACTGTTAAAAAGGCAATCCCCGTTAAGAAAAAGACTGCAGCTTCTAACGTTCTGGTTGGGGGAATTGGTTTTCTTATTATTGCAGCGGCAGCACTGTATCAGTACTTAAACAAACAAGAAGCCAAAGTTGTGACTGCCGAGAAAAAAGCACCAGTCATCGTTGTCGATAATCGGCCGATCTTGAGATTTGAATCGGGGGATGTACCAACGCCTGAAAGCATTGTTGCGGTAGCGAATAATCCTAAGTGCAGCACGGATCTAGAAAAGAAAATCTGCATGACTTTGCCACTGATTTATCAGGAGAAATGGGGAACTGTTTTATTGGATAAGACGGTTCTGATGCTGGCGAATGGGGTTAAGTATATCGAAGATGCTAAGGCCTACGTCAAGCTTCCTCGTGCGACTGAGGAAGGTGGTCCAGCTGCAGACTTAAGTACCTTTCAGTCCGATCTGCATTTGGTTGCGCTAATGCTTTGGATCAGGGACAACATTCCACTTGAAGTTAAGAAACTTGATGAAGTTAAGGATCTGACTTTTACCATCGCTTTTGTAGATCTGAGTAAGGAAACTCCAGGATTTGTAAGTGCAGCCGTTTTTATTCCAGAATCTCTTCTGCGCTTAAGGCAGAGAATCCAAGAAAAAGATTTTGCAGCAGCTAAAATACGTGGTGGATCAGAGTTTTCTTACGCTTTGGAGTATCTAAGGTTTCTGTAAAAGATGTTTAACAATATTTCCATGAAGTTCACTAATATAGGCAAAATATTTACTTTCTTTTACCGCTGAATTTGTATTCCCCATTTCAATCATTTGGCCCGTGACCACTAGGGCCTTCTTGGTTTCATATCTTCTCAAATAAGCTACCGCAAGATTATAGGCTATAGGTATATTGGTCGGATCGGCTTGCAAGGATTTTGAGTAAAAGATGATGTCATTTTGATAGTAGGTGGCAGCCTTATAAGTTTGAAAAGAAAAAAATGAAATGAATAAAATGGGAATTATATGAGCAAATTTAAATTTCCATTTGGCTAAAATCCCCATCCAAAAACAAAGCATAAAGGGCAAGGCCAAGTACATGTGCTGATCACTTACCCAGGTTAAAGTCATGTAGGGTGCTGTAAAAATACCGAGAAAAGGAGACAGCATCACAATCCCTGCCAATAGGGCAAGACCCGGTATAGAGCCCCAGTTTAAAAAAATGGTAACTGCTAGAAAGATGATATGCAGGAATTCTTTGGGGCCAGTTTCTTGAGGGACCCGACCTTTTACTGGAGAACTATCGAGAGGTAACGGAACTTGCCAGAAATAATAGTGAGTTGTTTTTAAAATCAGGCCTCCTCGCTCCTTGAATGATTGATCAGATTTTTTTCTCTCGTTATTTTCCTGAGAGGGAACTTGTGGAAGGCCAGTTGGCCGATTTCTGTTTTCAACTGCCACAAAAGTTTTACTTTCCACTTGCTTAGTCGCCGTAGTGGTAATTTCGCTCTTAAGAACTTTATGGCCCGAATAGAAGGAAAATAGCACAAAGGGCAGGGCCCAGAGTAACTGAGATCGACCTTTCTTTTTATAAGCATAAATCACCAGAATTAACGAAAGAGGCAAGGAAGAGGACTTAGATAAAAGAGAAAACAAAAATGATATCCAAGAAAGAGGATAAAAGCGTTTATCCTCAACTGCCTTAATTAAAAACAATAGTGAACTAATGGCAAAAGTAAAACAGAGGATTGTTTTCAATTGAACCATCCAGCCGACAGAAATAACATTCGACGGGTGAAGCAGAAACAACATAAATGTTAGGCGACTATTGGGAAAATTGAGCTTTTCTAAAGTGTTAAGAACTAAATACGAATTCAAAAAATGCAGAAGAAGATTTAAAAGATGATAATAAAAGTACTCAGTTTTCCAAAGAGCATAAAGTACCTTCTCGGCAGAGACACTTATGGGCCATGCGAAATTTCTGAAAATTTTCCAATAAGAAAAATCTCCCGTTATGATGCTGTCGTTGAATATGTTGTGATAATCATCCCAGATCGGAAGGCCATTAAGCGAAGTCCAGTAAAGAGCGAAACAAAGTAAGAGAAGACCAAAAAGATGTGTGGAATTTGGAAGCTGCTTAATTTTATCTAGGATGGAACTCATGAAAGGAGTCTAACATAGAGGGCAGAAACAAAAAACCCACATCGGTTGAGGATGTGGGTTTCGGTTTTTTAGATTTTCTTCGGACCGCGACCAGTTTTTGAGTTGGTCTTCTTTCTGCGTTTTTCAGCAGCTTCTAACTTCAATTTATTCTTAACAGATGGCTTTTCATAAGCTTCACGAGATCTATATTCCTTCACAATTCCGTAAGCATCACAAAGGCGCTTGAATTTCTTAAGGGCGCGCTCAACAGCGAAGCCGTCTGTGATATCGATACGAATCTTATCCTTGTGATTTTTTTTGCTATCGTGGGCCATGCATCCTCTCGGTTCAAGTAAAAGTTAAAAATTTCTTCCGCTAAAATTAGCACAATGGACTAAAAAGGCCAGAATATTAAAATGCTGCGACGCTTTTATCGCTTCAGAGTCGCCAGAAAGGGGTAGTGGTCTGAGGGTAAAAGCGATTTTTGCTCCATCCTCCTTGGAATAGGGAGGGGAAGTCCGGCCGAGTTTTTATATCGGGGAAAACAGCATTCATCTGGATTTATAAGGTGTGCATACTTTTCAGAGATGAAAAGATAGTCGATCTGCTGAACAAAGCGATTACCGCCCCGGGTGAAGTAAATATAGCTAAAACGCTCCTCTTCCGGAATTTTGGCAAGGTAGGCAATGTCTTTTAAGTCAGTTTCAGTGTAAATGCTTTTAAATTCCTCTTCCGTGTCTTTTTCACCAGCATGCCCATTAAAATCACCACCAATAAGGATAGGGACTTGGTGAGATTGAAGGTCTTTATAAATTTCCAGCAGGCCTTTTATTTCGAGCACTCGTCTGGTGCGGCCCTCAAAATCAGATTTTCGAAGATCAAGTTTCGATTTGATATGAACAAGTAGAAAAATCATCTCAATTTTTTGATCCTTCAACAAATCAAGTCGTAGAACATCTCTTGAAAAACGCCACGCGGGCCCAGGAAGTGGGTAATCAATATGAGAGCGTAGTGCCAACTCATAGGGAAGATTTTTTTTTATCAGGTACCCAAGATCAATCCCGCGATCTGAATTTGAAGGGAGTGACAATGATGTGTATTCATCGTTAAGGACAAAACGAGCAAAATTGGCCAAGGATTCGTGTCCTCCAACTTCAGTCATCATCACAATATCGGCACCAGAGTCTTTAATTGCCAGCGCCAAGGAGAGACATTTTTCTTTAGACTTATTATTAATGAGGCTAGAGCTCATCAAGTTCCACTTAATTTCCGTTAAATCTTCTAAAGAAGTTTGATCATGTTTATCCATGAACAAGAAGAGGTCCTGAGCATTGAGGACCATGATCTTAAGTTGAGAGGGAGTTTTTTTTAGGATTGTCTCATTTTCCATATCAGTCTTAGAATATCTCTATGAGTACAATCAAACAATTCTTCCTTTTGCTCTTAACCCTATTTCTTTCGAATCAATCACAAGCAGCTGACAATAGGGTCCATCTAGAGCCGATTTATGGTATGGAAACTTCTTTAGTGCGGTATCCGGCGCCGTCACGGTATCTCACTCGAGGTACTTACGGTTTGAGGGCCCTTTATGGTGGTGAGTTTTTAGCAGGAGAATTTGAGTATTCTGAAGCGGATTCAAGGAATGATTATCCTGGAAGTAGTCAAAAGGTCTATGACAGGTCTCAAAGAGTTTCGCTTGGACTCAGAAGCACCATTCCTCTCAGCACATTTTTTAGCTTTTATGCTCGTGGAGGTGGTAGGGCGTCACAAGGAAAATCCGAAGTGACCACCTTAGGGAATACCCAAACGATCAATAATCCTTTACGCATAGACCCCTATGCGGGAGCAGGTTTACATTTAAGTTTTTCAAATTCGATCGGTCTCAATGCAGGTGCGACACTCATCCGAAATGCCGTAAATCAATTTGATGTTCAGTACATTCTTGGATTAAATGCCCACATAGGAAGTTTTTAACATGTTCAAAAAATCTTTGCTGATCCTCATTTCATTTTTATCGACATCTCTTTTAGCACAGTCTCAGCTTGAAATTGTAACAATGAGATGGTGGGGACAACGTGATCAACCGCTTGCGATCCATAAAGCTTCAGAAGGCTTTCATGATCTCAGGATTCAATATCCTGAGAATAAAGAATGGGTTGTTTTTATTTTGCGAGCTTTCTTTATCAGAGGAGATTTTCATACTCAAGATAGAGATGAGAAACTCAGATTTTTTAAATTTGGATTTGAATTAGGTGATCGCACTCTGGAAATGAATAAGGAGTATGCAGCGAAATTAAAAAAAGGGGACGACATTGAAGAGGCCGTGAAGGCCTTAACCATAGACGAAGTTCCTCTCATGTTCTGGACTGCTGCCAACTTAGGCAAATTTGCTAAAACCAATGGCATACTTGAATCTCTTAAATATAAGAATAAAATTCTTGCTCTGGTTAAAAGAGTTGAAGAATTGAAACCAGATTATTTTTTTGGAGCGGTTCCTCGTTACTGGGGAAGCTATTATGCAGTTCTGCCACGCTTGGTGGGACGGGATTTAAAGAAGAGTCAAAACTATTTTGAAAAGTCTCTTAAAATGGCGCCCGAGTATTTGGGGACTAAAGTCTTGAAGGCCGAAACTCATGATGTCGCTGATGGGGATGAGCGTGAGTTCAAAAAGACACTTCAATCTGTGATTGATGAATCCAGTTATGATCAACATCCAGAGATTGGTCCTGAAAATCGGATGGAAAAAATTAAGGCAAAAAAATTGTTAGAAAAGACGAGTGAGTTTTTTTAAATTAAGAAGCTTTCTTCTTTAATTCCTCATAGGCAGAATTAATATCTTTGGTTTTTTTCTCGGCAAGGGTTTTAAAGTCTGACCCTAAGGCCGCGACTTTATCAGGGTGATTCTGTCTTAGCAGCTCATGATAGCGTTTTTTGAGTTCGGTTTTTGTAAAAGTTTCGCCAGGTTTGAATTCAAAAATGACGGCCGCAGGTGAGTGTGTTGGAGAGTCTTTGGGAGGATCCTGCTTTGATTTCTCTTCGGATTTTTTCTGCTTCTTTTCATCTTCAGCACGGGCCTTATCACGTTCCTGTTTTTTCTTTTCTTGTCTGATTCTCTCCTGCTCACGCTCGTAGTCTTTCTTTTTCTGGCGCTCTTGGTGCGAGGTCGAATCGATTTTTATTTTAGTGTCGGGAGGAGTTTTAAGATCCACTTGAGGATTCAATTTGTCAGCTTCATCAGACTTAGGTTTATTTTCTTTATTGACTTTTAAGGCCATCATGAAGGGGAGTTTGATAAAGACAAGATAGCCAAGTGCGACGAATAAAATAATTGGCCCAAGTTTTTGAGCAGCATGAGAGAGAGTTGTGACGTAGTACTGAACTGGATCCATCACTTCGCTTATCGAGCAAAAGATGGAGAATCATGAGCTTGAATTAAAGGTTATTTAATGAAATTCATGGGTAGGCCAACCGCAAAGATAACGGCCATAATGATAGCGGTGCCAACTAAAATAGAAGCGACAATTTTATACGGAATTCCAAACATATAGTTCTCCTGACTTTAGTTTAATAGCGTGGCACTTCGGGGTCAATCTCTAGTGACCATTGGTCAATTCCACCGGCCAGAGAAAGAGCATCGTGACCATGGTACTTGAGAAATTGAGTCGCGTATAGGCTGCGCACCCCGTGGTGACAGTAGACAATGATGGGCTTTTTATCTCTGGGAAGTTCTTCAAATCTTTTCTCAAGTTCATGAAGGGGGATATGAATACCGCCAAGAGAGCATTTCTCTCTTTCATCCTCTCGACGAACGTCCAAAAAATGGAAATCTTTTTTATCTTTTATCCACTGGGCGACTTTAGATGGGACTATTTCCATCGACGGCTCCTAAGGTGTGACCAGTTTCTAATTTATTAAAGACGACACTTCCTGCTGGCATACTTTCAGTTAACCAAACGTTCCCGCCAATAATTGAGCCCTGGCCGATAACTGTCTCCCCGCCAAGAATGGTGGAGTTCGCATAGATCACCACATCGTTTTCAATCGTCGGATGTCGTTTCGTGGATTGCAGTTTTTTCTTTACGCTCAAGGCACCTAGAGTGACACCTTGGTAAATTTTAACATTCTTGCCAATAATGGATGTTTCTCCAATGACAACACCTGTTCCATGATCGATAAAAAAACTTTCACCAATTTCGGCTCCAGGATGCAGATCAATGCCCGTTTTTTCATGAGCGTATTCACTCATCAGCCGAGGCAGAAGAGGGATGTTAAGTTTATAAAGTGTATGGGCCAGGCGATAAATGCAGACAGCGTAAAAGCCTGGGTAAGTGATGATAATTTCTTCTTTTGAGTAGGCAGCCGGATCACCTAGAAAAGCGGCGTTCACGTCGGTATCGAGTTTTAAAGTAACCTCAGGTATGGAGGCAAAAAATTGATCAACTCTTTGAGCGGCATCTGATTTTAAAAGAGGGTCAAGAGGTGTTAGGGATTCAACGTACTCATTAAATCGGCGTTTCAACTCTAAGACTTGGGCATCTGTATTTTGCAAATCATCACTTCCGCGACATCCTCGTTGAGGAAACATCAGGCAGATTAACTCATCAACTGACTGTCTGATTTGCGGGATATTCATGACAAGAGTCGCAGTTTGGAAGCGTTCTTGATGTAAAAACTGGGCAAGTTTTGAAGACATTATGTGCCTTTTGCAGTATAAATGAGTCACATCAAATTACCGCTGACACTGGGAAAATTCAATGGACCTTAAAAACAAACTTAAATCAACTGGGATTTTGCAAGTTATTGGAAATACTCCGATCATGAAGGTGCAGAGCTTAAGCTCCCTGACGGGATGTGAGATTTTCATGAAGTGCGAAAATTTAAATCCAGGGGGCACGATTAAAGATCGTCCGGCGCTTAACATGGTGGTTGAAGCGATTGTGCGAGGGGATTTGAAACCAGGCATGACCATTGTTGAGGGCACGGCAGGTAATACAGGTATTGGTCTCGCGATGGTGGGAAAGGCCCTTGGTTATAAGGTGATTGTGGTGATGCCGAAAGGAATGGCCCCGGAAAAGCATAAAATTTTGGGCCTCTACGGTGCTGAAGTGGTTGAGACGGATGCTGTTCCATTTTCGGATGAACGACATTTTTTTAAAGTAGGCAAAAAAATTGGTCTAAGTTCACCAGCTAATTGGTGGGCCAATCAGTTTGATAACCCCGATAATTATTTATCTCATTATCTTTATACAGCTCCAGAGATGTATCAGGATATGAAAGGAAACATTGATACGGTCGTCGTCGCCGCTGGCTCTGGTGGAACGGCCGCTGGGGTTTCGAAGTATATGAAGGAACAAAATAAAAACATTCGTGTGGTTGTTCCGGATCCGATGGGCAGTGGGATTGCAAGTTTTTTCAAATCCGGTGAGTTCATTTCTGATAACTCCTACACGATGACTGAAGGGGTGGGAATCACACGCTTTCAGGATAATTTCAAACATATTTTTCAGGATGAGTGCTACACCATAGAAGACCAAAAACTCACTTCCCTTGCCATGTATCTGCGTGAGAAGGAAGGCTTGGTGATGGGCATGTCTTCGATGCTCAATCTTGCTGGAGCCTTTAAGACGGCCCTTAAAATGGGCCCTGGAAAGCGCATCGTCACCTTCATGTGTGATGGGGGAGAAAGGGCGATTTCAAAAATGTATAATCCAGACTTTCTTAAAGAGAAAAAAATTGATGGCTCTGTGTTGAGTGAAGCTGAGGTTTTAGAGATATTTAAAAACTTTTAAGCTTGAGTCGAGCCGTCGGGCTCTCGTCTGTTTTTATTTGAGTCTAATCTTTATTCAAAAATATCCGATCAATCCAAAGAGTAACCATCTTTTTTGGAGTCGATCATCGTGGTTCATTTCTTCAAGCCATTACATTTTCTTGGGTCATTGCTGATCCTAGTGTGTCTTAGCGCTTGTAATCCGACGCTAGAAGAAGGCAAGCCGATAGTTATTGAGTCTGTTTCACCAGCTGTTGGTCAGCTGGCGGGTGGTGATACAATAACGATTTCAGGAACAGGTTTAGGTTTTGTTGAATCCATTTATTTTGGATCTGAGCTGTGTGTAAATATTGAAATTCTATCTCAGACCCAAGTAACTTGTGAAACTCCAGCGCATTCCGCCGGTTCCGTAGCTGTTACCGTCAACGGTAAGGCCAAAAAAACCGCCACGGTTTCTTCAGCATTTACCTATCAAGTTGGCCCAACAGTCTCAGCAATTTCTCCAACAGATTCCTCTACCACTGGTGGAGGAACTTTAGTGATCACAGGAACTGGTTTTATTTC
>CANFNX010000082.1 GCA_947448495.1 Bacteriovoracaceae bacterium
CTGGCAGGCAGAGCCGAAGCCGATTTTCAGCGAATCCCACTCACTCCAAAGTACGGGCCTCTCTCATCGGCAAGTGAACTCTACGCCATTCCTGGTTGGAATGATGAACTGATTGAACTCATCCAAAATGAATTTAGTGTTTATCCCTCAGCTCAAATTGATTTGAATCGTCTAACAGCAAATATGCTTCGAATCCTTGTACCAAATATTGATGAAGAGCAAATTAGAGCTTTTTATGAGTATAAGAACAACCCAGAAAAACCAAAGTTTTTTAATACAATCGATGATTTCAAAAGATGGGTCGTGGATATCGAACGCATTACAAACGAAAACCTTTTTAACGATCGAATTGATAAATTCACTAAGGCCGGTATCACTTTTGGAACAAATCCAAACCTGTTTAAAATCATAAGTGAAGGAATCTATAATCGATCCACTTATACTTTGGTTGCTTATATCTATATGCCTAAGCAAGAAAACAATACGGCAAAGCCAGCTAAAAACCCTGGCGAGACAGATGCTGACTATCAAAAACGAACACAAGCACTAACCAACACGACCACTCAACTACTCGAGCCGCGAATCATTGAAATGCAAATCAATTAAGCTATTTACTAGGCTTATTGAAAAAATATCAGTTAAAATAACATTATGCATGTTTTAGCGATTGATATCGGTTCCTATAGCGTTAAGTACATCTCTTCATTTGTGGAGAAGCGTAAAGTTATTCATGGCGAGATGAGCGAAATTGTTCTTGCCGAATATTTATCTGATCATTCAGAAATGAGTGCTCAAGAGGCACAAGTGGCCATTGTCCAAGACATTTTAGAATCCACGGCCAGAGCAGATTCACGTATTATTTTCCAAGTCGACAATGAACTTATCACAAATCGTTTCCTCACATTGCCAGTGAAGAGTAAAAAGAAAGCCGAGCTCATGCTCCCTTTCCAGTTAGAGGAAGATATTCCTTACGGCCTTTCAGAAATTCATTACGCCTACAGAATGGAGCCTGCCAAAACGCAATTTTTCGCACTAGCAGGACTTATTAAGACGTCGTCATTTGAATCATTCTACAACTTATTCAGAGATAAGAATGCTCTTCCGGGAATTTTAACTACTGAAGCCAGTGTTGTTGAAAACTTCTTTAATCAGAATGCTATCGCGGGACCATTTTGCGTTCTCGACCTCGGGCATAGAACAACAAAGGCTTATTTCTTTTATAACTCTCGACTCATTGTCACTCATGTCAGCTATATGGGTGGTGCAGATATTAATGAAATGATTTCTAAAACCTACAAAATTGAACTTGATGAAGCTATCATTTACAAACATCTCAATGCGTTTCTCCTCAATTCAAATGCACTTAGTACTGTAGACGATTCTCAAAGAGAATTTGCAACAGCGATGGAAAAGACATTTTCACCACTCATAAATGATTTCAATCGTTGGAAAATAGGTTTAAAAGTTAATTTTGGACTTTCACTTCAACATATCTTTATTACTGGTGGAACATCTAACATTAAGAACATTACAAATTTCCTATCTGAAAAATGGGATGCGAAAGTTGTACTGTTAGAGAGTTTCGACAAAGTCGATACCACTAAAATTGATCTTGATCCAAAAAATAAATCAAAGTACGCGATTGCCAATATGATGGCGATTGGCATGAAACGAAAAAATCGTTTTATCAATCTCCTGATTGGTAAATTTGCCCAAGCTTCAAGCTCTGAAATTCCTCTACACTCTTTTGCTTTTTTAGGGGTCAGAGTTGCGGCCATATCTCTCGTTCTGCTGCTTTCTTTAGCAGCTGAAAGATTCTTAATTCAAAGAGATATCCAATTTGTTAACACCAAGATCACTAACATCATTAAGAACGACATTTTAGCCGTAAATGGAAGATTAAAAAGAAGTGTCGCGACAAATCCTAAACCTGTCTTAGATTTTTTAACAAAGAAGCAGAGAAGTATCAGACAGGAAATTTCAACCATACAATCAGCTATGGATATTAAAGCGGCTCAACCACTCGTTCTTGTGAGCCAAGTTGCTGCTTCAACTCAAGCGACTTTAACTGATTTTACAGTTTCTGATTTTGGCGAAATTAAAGCGACTTTCTCTGCGGAAACAGCTGATGAACTGAATAATTTGAAAGCACAACTTGAAAGATCTGTGCTGGATAATATCAATGTTGAAATTGATACGAATAAATTACAACTCAACCTCTCTGCAACGGAAAACTAAATGGAAGAGTTAAAATCAGTTCCTCTTTTCAAAAAAATCGATCTCGCTATTTTTGACAAAATAGATAAATTTAAACAAACGCCGAATTATAATCCCATTCAAGATTTTTATAATGGCCTAGAAGAAGACCAGCAAAAACTATTCAAAGGTATCGTTATCTTGTTAATTTTTGTCATGCCGATGATTGGTCTGGCCGGATTCTGGTGGCAAAATAATCAACTTAAAGAAAATCTTGCTCTTAGAACCTCTATCATTTCAAAGGCCAACCAGATTATAGGCCAAAGCCAAGGTCTAACAGAAATTACTCCTCAAGTATTTTCATCTAATCCCATCGACTCACAATCAATGATGACTTCAAGATTATCGAGTTTACTTTCTACATCTGGTATCGATTTATCAAAGATTCAAGTGACTCAGTTCACTTCAAACTCGATTTCTAGTCACGTTTTAAAATCTGAAGCTAAATTCTCATTTAACAATCTTTCAACAGATGAGTTAATTAACGTGATGATGTCCATGATGACCAGAGAGAGATTTAGATTGGCTTCTCTCGAAATACATCGAAAATCAGACAACAACATGCTGCAAGGGTACTTTCAGGCGATACATTATAGTGCCTTCTCTCCTACGAATGAGGGTGGTGAGTAATGGCCGTTGCCTCTGAGATTCAGTCTCTCAACGACATCACATATAAGAGCAAATTCAAGATTATTCTTGTAATCGGTTTAATCCTTTCTCTTTTTACATTCTCATTCATTAACCATTTCCCTCTTGGGGATAAGATAAAATCTTCAATTAAAATGGCTCTGAAAGGGCGTGGTTGCAATCCTGATTTTGATGAAATTCGACTAGAATTTTTAATGCCGAAAATCATCATCTCTAATCTTGTGATACCGGCAAACTGTCTTGAACGTGACGGCGAGCCACTTAAGTTCACTCATATCACAATTAATTATCGCCTTATAAATTTTAAGCCTTTTGGAATCCCGTTTAAAATAGATACTGAATTTGGTGGCCAGCCACTATCGTTTTATTATGTTCAAGGTATCAATCAACAGCTTATTAGAATGATCGATCAAACAATTAATCTCGCACGACTCCAGCCTCTTCTTGGAGATCAAATAAAGATGGCGGGAAAATTAAAAACTGATCTTACACTTGAAATGTCCAAAGGTTCTATCACGGCCTTGGATTTAAAAGTGGCTTCATTTGATTTTCAATTTCCGCCTCAAAATATTCAAGGATTCACAACCCCTCCCCTAAGAATTAACACCTTTTCTCTTGAAGCAAAATCAGAGTCTGCTCCGAGAGTAGATGTTACCAAACTCATTCTCGGATCTACTGATTCACCTATGAGAGCAAAATTCAGTGGAAAAATAATTCTGCAAGATGGTCAAATTGGTATGTCACCAGTGGACCTTAAAGGTGAAATCGCTTTCTCAGAAAGCTTTACTCAAGCGCTTCCACTAATCAACATGATGTTTCAGCAGTTTGATCAAAAAGATGGTTTTTATCAAATTCGTCTCGGTGGAACTTTGAATGCTCTAAGGCCAGCAGCTCTTTAATTACCAATTTCTTTTAGTCTTAATTTCTTTGATGAGATTTAAGGATGATAAAATCGTTTCCTTGGCTATCGACTGTTCACTCTGCTCTCGACCTTCTTGTGAGGAAGATGGATGACTGAAATCAAGATCAATGTCTCTTGATTTTATGGCAATCTTGGCCTCTTGAATGGACATCTTTTCTTCAAACAGTAATTTTTTAATTTTGAAAATAGCTTCCACATCTTTTCGAGCATAAAGTCTCTGACCGGAGTCAGAAGTAACAGGAGCAATGTCTTCGAATTCGGTTTCCCAAAAACGAATAACATAAGGCTTCACCCCAGTTATTGGGGTGAGCTCTTGAAATTTAAAATTTGATTTATTAGGGATCATGAAAAAAACATATCAAGGCAAAGCTTATTCGTCATTATCATCGTCTTGATCATCATCATAGACGGTGTCATCCTCGTTATTAAGGAATGAGCTCAGTGCCTTAGGCTTAGCTTCTTTAACAGGTAGTGCTGTATTTTCGTTCCCGTTCTCATCTAAACGATGAGAATATCTTTCGGTGATATCTTCTTTTAGAATCTGTGAAGGCTTGAACGTTAAAACACGTCTGGCACTAATGTTCATCGCTGTACCAGTCTGTGGATTTCGTCCCACACGAGTGGCCTTGTCACGAATAGAAAAATTTCCAAAACCAGAAATTTTAACTTTCTCACCTTTTGCCAAAGTGTCTTTGATGACCTTAAAGACTAAATCCACAAGTTCAGCTGCTTCTTTTTTAGAAAAGCCGGCCTCTTTATAGATCCGCTCTACGATGTCTGCCTTAGTCATGCTCATTGAAAGTCTCCCATGAAGTTTCAAAAGCTTATCGCCAATAATTTAGAATTATTAATAGGTTAGCAGTAATCAGGATTAGATCAAGCGAAAAAAATGATAATTTTATGAAATATCAATAGGTTGCATAGGGGCAGAGATTGATAACTTCTTACAATTAGGCAAAAAAAAAGCCACCCGAAGGTGGCTTTACAATAAAAACTATTTTGTGGCGTCAAAGATAGCTTTGAAAGCATTAAAATCGTGGATCGCAAGCTCAGAAAGCATTTTACGATTGATTGTAATGTTCTTCTTCTTCAATCCAGAGATGAATTGAGAATATGAAGTTCCAAGCATACGAGCACCAGCATTGATACGAACGATCCATAATTTACGGATGTCACGCTTCAAAAGGCGACGGCCAATGAAAGCATAATGAAGAGCGCGACGAACTGTCTCAGAAGCATGCTTATACTTCGTACGACGATCGAAGTGGAACCCCTTCGCTA
The DNA here is from genome assembly GCA_947448495.1 of Bacteriovoracaceae bacterium. Classification (GTDB taxonomy): domain Bacteria; phylum Bdellovibrionota; class Bacteriovoracia; order Bacteriovoracales; family Bacteriovoracaceae; genus Peredibacter. The sequence continues at coordinate 5,108 of CANFNX010000082.1, forward strand.
GTTTTAATACTTTGTTTCTACGTTGACGGGCCTTAAACCCTCTCTTAACTCGTGCCATGAGGCTCTCCTTCTTCGTTCACAGGGGGACTTGTGTCTCTTTACCCTGATTCACTACTCTCGATAGTTTATAAAAAAATCCCTACTACACTAGGTAAGGGATACACATTGCAGCATTATGATAATCGCCTGGGTGAACATACCCTGGAGTGTTCTTATCTTTTTTGGCTTTCTTAGACTTGTTGATTAACAAGTGACGAAGGTGAGCCTTCTTATACTTAATTTTACCAGTTGCAGTTACTTTAAAGCGTTTTGCAGCAGCACGCTTTGTCTTCATTTTCGCCATATATCGCTCCTAAAACAAAAAAAATGCACTCTTTTTAGAGTGCATGAAATTAACATGAGTATTCCAATAGATAAAGTTTTTTCTCGGGTTATTTCTTCTTCCCTGGAGCAACCATGGCTATCACGCGGTTCCCCATCATTTTTGATGGAGATTCAATGACAGCTCCCTTATCTAAGACTTGCTTCACGATCTCATCGAACTTAGCTAGACCGAGATCTTTATGGGCCATTTCTCGTCCTCTGAATTGCATCAAAAGCTTAACCTTGTCACCCTGCTCCAAAAACTTCTCAATATGATTGAGTTTCGTTTCAAGATCATGTTTTTCAATGTTTGGACGAAATTTTATTTCCTTAACTTCAATAACAATTTGCTTTTTCTTGGCTTCGGCCAGTTTCTTCTGGATTTGATATTTGTATTTACCATAATCCATCATCTTTACGACTGGAGGAGCGGCATTAGGGGAAATTTCGATCAGGTCCAAACCTTCGTTGTCTGCCATGAGTCTCGCTTGCGCCAGTGTAACAACACCGTAAGCTTTACCATCATCACCAATTAATCTGATCTCATGAGCACGTATTCTTTCGTTTACACGTGGTTCTTGAACTTTATCGCTTATAACCCACCTCCATTTTCAATCGGGGCCAAATCCATATTTTTATCAAAATTACAACGCTTTGAGACGTCCTGACAAATTAAAAATCTTTATGTTTAGTAGAACAAGACCTCTCCGCTCACCTCTAGCTTAGGAACAAGGCTTCTTTTGACTATTATCATAAAGGCCTTACCCAGCTTTCTGTTGCTTCGCTGAAGTTCTTCCCAGAAACCATAAGAATCCTGCATTAATTCATTCCATTGATTGAGGCTAATTTCATTTCGCCATACATTGGCCTGAACCCAATCATGTATCCCAAAAGGAGCTGAAAGCTCTTTTTTGGGTCCAATAACAGGTCTCGCAATTAGGCATCTCCCTTCACCGGCCTGGATAGCCCCCGGCGGGTGATCATAAATAAGAAATACATTTTCATCACTTAACTCTAGTCCCAAGCTCTCTAGTTGGAGATCAATTGTTTGAGATTTTTCAAACCAATCTTTTCCTAAATTCTCTGAAGGAAGGGAGAGAAAACGTTGATTAGGTAAAATGGTGTGAATCAAGGTAACGCCTTATTAAACTTTAAGTTAATCGCAACCTGGTCATTGAGATCTCTAATAAATTTTTCAATAGAAGAATCAAGCCTTGGAATATCCACAACTCTATAACTACGATCCTCATTCTTCTCAAGCACTTTTTGGTTGAGATGATAAACCAAAGTTTCTTTAATAATAGGAACGGCAAAAGATTCAGGATATTTAACGACTCTTCCGTGTTCAAACTCTAATTCAAATAATTCTTTAGCCACTTGGACAAATCTCTCTTGGGTGAAACTTTCACTGGCGAGGTATTTCACAGTTAAACTCGAAATATAGTAGGCTTCATAGAGATAAGAAAAAGCAGTCGAGAAGCGTCTCACCTTAGTCGCAATAAGATATAGATCTTGAGAAGAAAGTTTCATACATTCTTCCAAGGACTCAACTCTCCTCCCTAGGGCGTAAGAAATGATATTTAAAGCCTCGCGTATCATTTCTTTTACCGTTGGAAGATAAAACTCATATTTTAATTCTTTACGTTTTGCCTGCAAGAAGCGCGTGAGCGACATTCCGTCTTTAATTGATCCATTGAAAACATTAAACCAAGTTGAATTAATCATTCCTGAAACGAGGAAGTGATGAAGAATCATATTCTTATGATAAAGGACTTCAACTCGGCGCTCAGATTTAATCGCATAGAAAACTTGATTTAATTTTTCTCGCTTTAAAACTTCAATTTTTTTATTTCCTATAAACATATCCAATGCACTCCGCAGAGAATCTTCAAAATTCTCTAGCTTGAGTGAAGGAGTGAGAGGGATTCCAAGCGCCAGACAATACTCCACAACATCATGGGCACGCTCTTCAATTTGCTTCCACGTTAATGCTCCCGATGGCTCATCCAGCATAATCAGGGCCAGGAGTGAGGATGGAGTGATCGGCATATTTCGTCCGACTGATTTAAAGCACTCAAAGGCAAGCTGTTGGGTGGCTTCCTTGAGTTCACCTTTATAACTATCAACAACAATCCCCTCTCCAAAATGCAGATGGATGGTTCCGAGGCGCTTGTTGAAAAGCTTAAAGAGTTTAAATAGCTGGGCCCCAGATTCAGCTTTCTTCTTGCCGCCACCTAACTCACGGGCATGGGCCTTTTCTTCTGGGATATGTTCATGGGCCAGAGAAACCGGAATAAACATAAGAGGCTTAGTATCTTTGATCTGCGAATGACTCTCTAATAGCATCTGGAAAAGTCCGTACTTTGGCTTGAGGAGTTTTCCAGTTCGCGTACGTCCACCTTCAAAAAAGAACTCAACGACTTGATTGGTTTTCAGAAGGTAATAGACATAAGCTTCAAAAGTCACCTTGTACAAATGGTCAGCTGTGAATGAGCGACGGATAAAAAAGGCTCCAGCCTTGCCAAAGAACTGGCCCATCGGAAACACATTTAAGTTAATTCCAGCTGCGACTCGTATGGCGACTTCAAAATTTTTAAACATCGAATATGTGAGCGCCACATAATCAGCATGAGACTGATGATTGGGTACTAAAACAATGTGATACTTCTCTTTTAGGTCATGAAAATTTGTTCCAGGAAAAACTTCCAGATTAACACCGTCGTAAAGTTTTAAAAAAGTCGCATCAATAACTTTCACAGCGGAGTTCACCACCGCTGGTGAGAACTCCCCATGAATTTCTTTAAACATTTTTTTTACTTTTGAAAGATCCTCAGGTCGAGAGGCGAGCCTTTCAGAAAGTTTTGGATACGAGAGTACTAAATCTAAAGCTTCATCAGAAAACATGTTTTCCTATTGGTTAAGTCCATGAGGTTTGGACTCCATCATACCAGAAGCTGTCATCTCCATGAAGCGGGCATTCTTGTGTATGTCGGATAATGTGTTGGCATTAAGATAAGTCATACCTGAGCGTATGCCTCCGCATAATTCATGCACAATGTTTTCCACGGAACCTTTGCAATTGACCCAACGGGCCTCACCTTCGGCAGCCATGCCTTGCGGCAAGTCTCCTCGCCATGAAACCTGAGCATCCTTTGAGGCCATTCCTCGATAGCGCTTTCTTCCCCCCTCAATTTCACCCGGAGTTTCAAGACAACCAGAAAGCATCGAACCCAGCATGACTGATTGGGCACCGGCGGCAAGTGCCTTCACAATGTCACCCGACGTTTTTATCCCACCATCCGCAATGACAGGAATATTATGCTTTTGAGCTTCCATCACACACATCGCAACCGCCGTGAGTTGAGGAACACCACACCCAGTGATAATACGAGTCGTGCACATCGAACCAGGCCCAATGCCCACTTTGACAGCATCAGCTCCGTGCTCAATCATTCCTCGGACACCTTCAGGCATCGCCGTATTTCCAGCGATAACATCAATTTTAGGGTATTTCTTTTTCACGTAATCGAGAGTTTCAAACATCATCACCGAATCACCATGAGCAATGTCGATGGTGAAAATATCGACCCCTGCATCGGCCAGCATATCGGCCCTTCTCATTCCCTCTTCCTTCACACCAATACTTGCTGCCACAGGTAATCCCAAGGCACGGATCCGATCACGAATCACTTTGACCTGCTCAACTTGCTCTTGCGGAGTTAAAAAGCGATGAAGAATTCCAAGGCCACCAAGCTCGGCCATTTTAAGCGCCATCGCACTTTCTGTAACAGTATCCATGTTGGCCGAAATAATAGGAGTTTTGAGATTAAAATTTTTGGTCACTCTCGTTTCAAGCTGGGGAGCCTTTCTTGAATTCATCTCTGAGTGACGAGGCATCAAAAGAACATCATCAAAAGTCAGACCACGTGAGCGCTCTAAAATACCTTGAGCAGTAAAAATCAATCCCATTTTTCTCTCTCTGGTTGAAGGTTGTGTGTGTCAGTTAATGTTCGCAAAATATGAACGTTTAACCAAGAAATTGTTAGTAGAAAAAGGGCCACAGGTACGCAAAAAACCTGGTAATTTCTGACACTTAGTAACATCTCGAGAGTCTTGCTGCTGTCAAAAAAATGAACACTAGGGATAAAAAATTCAACTTCCCCCTAAGGGGGGGAAAATAAGCCTAGAATCACTGAAAAGGAAAAAGCTATGTGGACGAAAATCTTTTTGGTCATCACTTTATTGATCTCATCTATGGTCGCTGTAGCGAGTGAATCCATAGAAGGGACATATCAACAAAGAAAGGAAATTTTCGTAGCAACTGGTTCTAGAGCGCATTGCGAAGAGTCTGGAGGCTCATGGAGAGTTTCAGATGAGGCTTGTCTTTTAGAAGCTGCAGATGAAGTGATTATAAAAAAAATGAAAAAAGACTACAAAATGACTGTTACAACAATAGGGTCAAATTATCATTTGTGCGAGTATTCAAATGCCGCAATTTTTGATGGTAAACAACTTACCTCACAAATAATGACGGAAGAATTTAATCCGAAGTCTGGTCTTATGGAAGAGGTCACTTGCAAAATCCAAATCAGTATCAAGAAGAACAAGCTCAGCCTTTCGACAAATAATCATTGTCAGAGCTTTTGCGGAGTGAATGCTGAGATGAACGTTACTGACCTTAAAAAAGTTACGCAAACATGAGAAACAAATTAATCACTTTTTTAACCTTTATCAGTCTTTTGCAGCTGGTGTCTTGCATGCAAGCAGAAAGTGTGTCGCGCAACAAATGCCTAACAAGCAACAACGTATCCATGGATTGCTCAAAGCTTTCAAGTCCAAGTTCATCAACGACGTTTCGAAAAAAATACATTGCTGAGATAAATATTGCCACCTCTTATGAGGATGATGTTTTAACTCTTTTAGAAGACGGAAATGAGAAAGATTCTGATCAAGATTACAAATGCGAACTTTACGCTGACGCAGGTAAAGCATTCAAAGTGCTCATAAAAAATGACCAACTCATGTTAAGAGATGGTGAATCTCAAATCTTGCTTTCGAGACAGGATGGCTTTTTTGAAGATGATCTTTTAGGTAGCTGGATCATGACGGAAGAGACTTCCCAGGCCCAAATTGTCACAGAACTTGTGCTCTACAATTACGAGAATCTTAAAATTAGAAAGACTTGCAACCTTCGTTAAGAAAGCATTCGCTAATTATATGGAATTATAATGATAGAAAATCTTTCGGATCTAAAATATTTTATTGAAATTGCGCAAACTGGAAATATGACAAGGGCTTCAGAGCGCCTTGGAGTTACCCAACCATCCCTTTCACTCGCCCTGCAACGACTAGAAGAGAAAGTTGGAGCGACCCTAATTGAAAGATCTCAAAAAGGCTCTCATCTCACTCGTCAGGGCCAGGCTTTACTTGTTGCGAGCAAAAGAATGCTACAAGAATGGGAGAGAGAAACAAGAATGATCGTACAAGGCCAGGAGACTCCAATCGGAAAATATGTTATAGGTTTGCATTCGACCGTCGCCCAATACACATTGGATAAGTTTATTCCTTCCATGCTCAACTTATTTGGAGATATCGAGTTTGATTTTATACATGATCTCTCTCGAATAATGACTGAAAGAGTGATAAGTAGAGAATGTGATCTTGCCCTCGTTATGAATCCCGTTGCCCACCCAGATCTCGTTCTTACGAAACTTCTCTCAGACGAAATAACACTTTTTAAGCATCCTCAATACAAGGGCGACACCCTCTTGTCAGATCCATCCTTAAAGCAAACACAAGATTTGTTAAAATCCATTCGAAAGACTTTCCCCTTTAAAAGAGAAGTGCATTCGTCATCTCTTGAAGTCCTAAGGCTCTTAGCCGCGAATAAAGCCGGAGCTGCACTTCTGCCAAAAAGAGTAGCAGAGATTGCCCCTGAACTTAAAATGGTTTCTGGGTCTCCCGTTTTTAAAGATGAACTTTACTTGGCCTATCGTGTAGAGAGAAAAAAAGAAGAAAGTTTTAAGAAGATCATTGGAATGATCAAGGAATCATTTTAATTTAAAGAAGCCCCATAACTGGGGCTTTTATTACTCATGTTTTGAATGAAAATTTTCAATCGCAGTGGCCATCAGAAACGAATGGGCCCTAATTTTTCTTAAAGCAACGACCATATCAGAATAGGTTAAAGCTGTCACAGGGGCGTAAGTTCCCTTCGAAATACGATCCAAATGTTTTTCTCTCATGGAATCGGCCCACAATTGTAATTCATTTGATTTTAGCTCAATACCATTCATATCCAAAATTTCACCATCGACAAGTCCCTTGCCTACGAAGTCAAAAAAGACCCACACTTCATCCATAAATTGAAAAAACTCTGTTCGGCTCTCGCCTGATAAACTTTCTGCTTTCTTAAAACGCTCGCGATAATTCGCGAGTCGTTCAATATAATCAGCGACACTCTCTAGTTCATCAGCAATCTTGATCATCGATTGAATTTGTTCTGATTGATGGTGAGACATAGGCTTTTCCATTACGTAACAAAGAAAAACTGTGATCTCTTTATGAATATTGTCGGTGATCCTCTCATAATCAGTAATCTTAGCGAGTTTCTTCGGTTCAAAATCATCTTGAAACCAAAACTCTCGAGTAAGTTTATACATCCTTTCTACAATATCTTTCATTTTTCTCAGCTCTGATTCAGCTTGGGCCATAGAAGCTGCTGGCAACATAATGGATGGATCACCTAGAACCAGAAGATGTGGAGTTTCTTTTTCCACTCCTCGATCTGGCGTAATTTTTGTCACAAATGCAGCAAGAGAATTCATAAATGGTAGAAAAAGTAATGTCGCCGCGACATTAAATAAAGTATGGGCCAAAGCAATATGTTGGGCGACGTATGGGAATGTTCCATTTTCTCCGGCCGTAGCTGGATCAAAAGGCAGTAAGCCATCAATGAAATTAAAATATTTAGGCAGAACCAAAAGCATGAGTGAGACTGAGAAAATATTGAAGAATGCATGGGCCCTTGCTGCACGCTTAGCATTCACATTGGCGCCGATGGACGCTAATATTGCCGATATCGTAGTTCCAATATTCTCCCCTAAAACTAATGAAACAGCTGTGTGATAAGGAATCACTCCAGAGGTGGCCAGCGCCATGGTAATTCCAAGCATGGCAGCTGAGGATTGAACAACCATCGTTAATAAACATCCCATGACGATGGAGGCGATATAGCCACTATAATGATCCGCAGTAAAATATGAAATAGACTCTAAAAATCCAGGACTCAACCTTAGTGGGGCAAATGCTGTCAACATCGTTTGAAGTCCGAGAAAGACCATCCCTACACCCAATAATGATTTACCCAAATGTTGCCATTTTTCCGATCGCGAAAATAGGCCAGGGATAAAACCAATACCAATTAAAAGTAGAGAGTATTTATCTGACGAAGCAGCAATGATCCATCCTGTGATGGTGGTTCCAATATTGGCACCAAAGATCACTCCTATGGCCTGAGAGAGATTCATGAGACCAGCATTAACAAAGCCCACGACCATAACAGTTGTGACTGAAGACGACTGGATTAAGCAAGTAACGAGAAGTCCAACTCCCACGGCCATAAACCTATTTGTAGTTAAGGAGTTGATGATTTTACGAATGACATCTCCAGCGACGGCCTGAAGTCCATCGGACATGAATTTCATTCCAAAGAAAAAAATTCCAAGCCCACCTAGCAGGGTATATACAATTGTGAAAGCTTCCATCAATGCTCCTCAAATCTCTATTCTATAAATTTTGCAAATCCGATTGGAATAATTATGTAAAGAATCGTATCTCTAATTAAATAAAATATGAAAAAGTAAATAAAGGCTTTTGGACCTTTTAAAAACAGATTCTCCAGACCAAAATATTGGGCCTTCTTGGACATGGCCACCATGAACTTAGTTTTACCATAGTGTCGTAAGAAAAAAGTCACTGCCCCATCAACCCGACGGTCGAAGTCTAAAAATCGACTTTTAATCCAAGCTGCCATATTAAATCCCAAGATGTTGAAAAAAATAGCAAATATCACTTAATGTGAGTGTGAGGATTACGTCAAGAATTCTCATGACGCTAGACAAAATTTAGTTGGCCATTTCTATGATTTTCATCAACTTATGACATTCCCATGACAATTGAGTCAATTGAGTTTCGTATGCTTGGAACATGCTAAATGGCCTAAAATTATGGAATTTTGGTTCCTCCGTATTGCCTGAGGAGAAAGTGAAGGGAGCTTCCTTTATCCTAAAAACGTGTCAGCGTACGCTAGTCCTTGCCTATGATATTTACCCATTTAAGGATCACCATCTTCCTGTTCACCAACTGCATATTGGTGAGAATGCCTACCTCTATCTTTTAGAAACTATTTGCGGTTTAAAAAGTAAGCTCATTGGGGAAAATGAAATTGTTGGTCAGTTTAAAGAAGCCTACAAAATCTATGCTCAGTCGCAAGTAAAAGATACTAAATTACTGCTTATCCTTGAAAAGCTTTTTAAAGACTCAAAGGATATAAGAACTCAGTACCTGATTGGTATTTCTCACAAAACATATGCGTCGTTAACTCGAAGACACTTAATCCAGAAAGCGAAAGCTTCTCATATCGTGATCGTTGGCTCTGGTGCCTTGGCCGAGGATCTTATTAATCAATTTAAGAAAAAAGCCCAAGTGTCAATTTGTGCTCGTAATACAGAAAAGGCTAACCAACTTGCCGCAACTCACAATCTCACCATCATTCCTTGGGAGAAAAGAGACTGTCTTATTGATTATGGGTTCATAGCGAACACAATAGGTGCAGATACGATTTACTTTGATGAAAAATTCTTTGAGCATTGGTCAAAATCTCACTCGGATTACCTCTTTGTTGACCTAGGAAGCCCTTCGGTTATCAAAACAGAACTTTCTTTGAATGAAGGGGTTGTGCGTCTAGATGATATTTTCAATGAGGGTGCTGTTGTAGAGGGTCAAAAGCAGTTACAAATTGAACTCGCTCGTGCTGCCATGATTACTATTACTCAAAAAAGAAAATCGCTCTTTGAGGCAAAATACCTTCAAACACCCACTCTTCTCTC
>CANFNX010000083.1 GCA_947448495.1 Bacteriovoracaceae bacterium
CTGGTGATTATAAAAACATCAATATGAAAGGGTCAGTTCCAGCTCTTAAGATGGATAGTGGCGATATCTTAACTGAAGGCGCCATTATTTCTCAGTATCTCGCAGATTTTAAAAATGATGGGACGATGCTTGCCAAGTTTGGAACAACTGAGCGCTTTCGCACTCTGGAATGGATGAATTTTATTGCGATGGATATTCATAAGAATTTTTCAGCGTTATTTGGCGCGAATAAAAACTTCACTCAAACCGAGACTCAAAATGACGTGAAGACTTGTTATTCAAAAATTCTTAATGATAAATTAAACTTTTTGGCAGAAAAACTAGGCCCAAATCCATATTTGATGGGACATGAATTTACGATTGCAGATGCCTACCTATTCACATGTTTGTGCTGGACTAAATATGTTGGAATGGACATCAACAATTGGACCAATCTGAAGACTTACATGAATAGAATTTCAGAGCGTCCAGCTGTGATCAAGGCGATGAAAGAAGAAGGTCTTTTAAAATAAGATTTCTTATAGGAAGGGCCTTTGGCCCTTCCTATTGAAGTGAAGAACTGAGTATCTCTGCCAGTTCTTTAAGATTGGAGCGCTCCAATTCGTGTTTTGAATGAGTGAGAGTTTTAAACTGAGAACGTTTGAGCCAATTGGTCATCAGATGAGTCTCTTCTGTCGTCACCACTCGGTCTTGATCTCCCAATATGAGTGTGATGGGAATTGTGACATCACTTAAATCTTCTCTGGTGAGGCCATCGAGTTTTTCCAAGTTTTGCATCATGTGGGCCGTGGCCTGGAGCAGAGACTTCCATCTTTCTCCGTGTTTGTTTTTCAAATAGTCACTGATGTGGGGAAACTTGGCCTGTAAATGATCTGCATCAAGCATGGGAAGTTCCTTATTCACAGCTTGTTGAGACCAATTAAATTTCGTCCCATAGGTTATAATGTGGGAAATAGGTGATTGCTCATAATGGGCCTTATGATAAAGAGCAACATAGCCACCTAAAGAGACTCCAAAAATGGCCACATCTTTGAGGTTTTTTGTGATCATGAATTCATCGAGCTGCCTGGCAAATAAATCAATGCGAAATTCATCGGGCCAGGTGGCGTTCACGCCATGGCCATAAAAGTTAAAAGTCGCTACATCGAAGCCTTTTTCTTCAAGCAGGACAGCGATATCTTTGAGGTCTTCTGAAGTGCCTAAATGGCCATGCAGTAAGATGATGGTTTTTTTTAAAGAGTTCATGAAATTGCCTTTGATCATCTTGGTATTATAACAGCATGACTCCAAAACACAAAAAGATCGTTCAAAAGCAAAGCAAAAGAGCTTTGGTCGGGTATTTAAAGATTGGCAACTTTTCGCTCTGAAAAGTCAGAATTAAAAAATTATCATCACCTTGCTAAAGCTCCCCATGGGAGTAGAATTAAATTTAATTTTTTTAAATATTTTCAAGGTTGATTATGCAAGATAAGGCCGCTTTTTTTGAATTTAATACTATTCTCGAGCGCATCCGGATGAAGCTGCCTATTCAAAATCCACTCCACAGTTTTGTGCATAATAATATTTTGATGATGTTTGAATCCAAAGAGTTTCATGAGGCCCTATCTGATGCTGGTCAGCTGTATCGCGCTCGCTCTTATTGGTCTCTCGATAAGTATTTGGCAAAATATGCTGAAAAGAAGATCAATGATAAAGATGTATGGGATGGAATTGATCACTACATGCTTCATTATCATGATCAGCAGGTTTCCGATAAACTGGGTATGGGACTGAGGGATTATTATCACCATCTCATGTTCTCAGAAATGGCGTTTAATGATGATGATATCCAACCAGAAATTTCTGATGGATTGCTGTGGGAGAAATGCGCCCAAAAGATGACGGGGACGAGTCTTGATCTCGTAACCGGCAAAAAAAAGTATCGTGCCAAAGAATATTGGGAAAAATATTATAACGAAGCGACTGCTTCGAGTACTCAACCCTTTATTATTCGGCTTATATCTAGTTTTTTGGATCAGGGTCAAAGTTTTTGGTCTAATCCGTATGCTGAAAAAGGCTTTTGGGCTTTTTTCACCCAAGATCTTGAAGTTGTCCGCCACTATGCCTCTGGTTGGCAGAGGATCCTCGCTCACAAGTTAGATACTTTTAAAGGTCATACACCCGTTCAGATTATTGAGTCAGAACTCAATCGCAGAAATATTCCACGTGAAGAGTGGGAATCCTTTATCCTTGAAATACTCTTTGATCTCAAGGGTTGGTCGGGAATGGTGAATAAACTTGAAACTGAACCATGGCAAGCCACAGTTAAGGCCCCGAATATAAAGTTAGTTGATTTTATCGCCGCTCTCATCCTCATTGAATTTTCATTAGATGAGTACCATGCACACTCTTACTCGATCGATTTGGCGATGATTTGCGGACGTGAAGATGTGTTGACCTTGAGAGGATTTCATCTTTCTTTGGCGCTTTATCAAATCGCAAAAGCCTTCAAATTGCCTCTCGAATGGTTTGATAAATATTCTTCTGACGAGCTTGCTCAGATCATCCAATTGATCGATCGCTCTGAAAAAGAACATCTCACTCGATTGTGGCATGAAGCCTATGAGAATCATTTTTATCGCGAAGCCTTGAGTGCAATTGTGACTCATGATCGATCAGTCATCAAAAATGTTGAAACTGAAGCCCAGGTCTTGTTTTGTATTGATGATAGAGAAGAGTCCATTCGTCGACATTTAGAAGAGATTAATCCTGCCATTAAAACATTTGGGGTGGTTGGTTTTTTTGGCATTGATATGAAATTCTCAAGCGTGAAGCATGATCGCTTAATTGCTCAGTGCCCTCCAGTTGTGACTCCGAGCCGAATTGTTCGAGAAGTGGCCAAGAACAAGGAAGGAGCCGCTGGTTTTCATAAATATAATAATCTGATGGGTGGGTCTGACCTAAAGCTTTACTATATGTCGCGAACACTCTTTCGTGGTTTCTTTTCTACTTTAATTCTCGGGTTGGTCAGTATTGTACCGATGTTTATTCAAGTCTTTTTTCCCAAGCAAGGCCGTCACTTACGGCAATGGATGAAAGAACTCATCAGCCCTATCCCTGAAACAGATTTAGCGATTGAACACACTGAAGATGGACATGGATACACCAAAAAAGAAATGGCAAAAATTGTGGAGGCCATTCTCAAGATGTGTGGTCTGACAAATGACTTTACGAAGCTTGTCTTTTTACTCGGACATGGATCAACCAGCAATAATAATCCTTTCAAACAGGCCTATGGTTGTGGAGCCTGCGGGGGAAATGCTGGTATTCCAAATTCTCGGGCCTTTGCCAAAATGGCCAATGACCCAGAAGTTCGCGAGCATTTAATAGAGTTGGGAGTGTTTATTCCCAAGGAGACTTTTATTGTTTCGGGTTTCCACGATACCTGTACCGATGAAATTTTATTTTTTGATATTGAATTAATGCCTGTGAGTTATCTCAAAGATTTTGAAAGAACGAGAGACTATCTCAATCGTGCTTGCAAATTAAATGCTTTTGAAAGATGTCAGCGCTTTAGTTCTCCTGAGGCCAAGGCCGATCCAGATTTTGCTCTTCAACATGTGCGCGAAAGAGCAGAAGATCTCGCCCAGCCTCGACCGGAGTACGGTCATTCCACCAATGCCTTGGCGATTGTTGGCAAAAGAAACATGACCCAGGGACTTTTTCTCAACCGTCGCTCATTCCTTTTGACCTATGATTGGCAAATGGATCCTACAGGTGAGATTCTGCAACAGGTTGTGCTGGGTGGTATCCCCGTGGCCGTGAACATTAATATGGATTACTACTTCTCTTGTGTTGATAACGATAACTTTGGTTGTGGCTCTAAATTACCGCTGAATCTCACTGCTTTGTTGGGTGTTATGACAGGCTCATCGAGTGATTTACGAATTGGTCTTGCCAGACAAATGGTAGAAATTCACGAGCCCATCAGAAATATGACCATTATCGAAGCTCCACTGAATCGTGTTCGAACGATCTTTGACAATCATGGAAGGCTCAAAAAACTTCTTTATAATCATTGGATGAGACTGGTGATCTTTGATCCGGAAGTTCAAAAATGGTTTATTTTTAAAGAGGCGGAATTTCAGGAGCTAGTGGTTGAGAAAAATTCAATTAAATACTTCAAATCCTCAATGGATCTTATTAAACAAAATGTGATCGCCGATGATTTTGCGGAGATAGGCTAATGGAATATCTATTTTTAAATCTACTCCTTTTACCTCTCGTGTGGATGATTTTTTTGGGGCTGAGCTTCTTTGCACGACTTCAATTGTCTGAGCGTTTTTTATCCGAAAGTGTAAAGTTCTTGGCCATGATCATGAGTTTGATGAGTCTTCTCCTCAGCGCAATGGTGGTGATGAATGGTTTTGAACCATTGGTGCTAGATTACGCAGATTGGATTCATGTTGGAGAGTATGACTTTAAAATCCGCTTCATTATCGACTTTCTAGGAGTAACATACGCCTTATTAAGTTCACTTTTGATAGGGATTATTTTTCGCTTTTCTCGAAACTATCTTCATAAAGAAGAGGGGTATTTCCGTTTTATTTTCCTACTTTCTACCTTGCTCTTTGCCCTTCAAGTGATCAGTTTTGGACGAGCTCTCGATATCATTTTCTTTGGATGGGAGCTAGTGGGAACAACCTCCGTTCTTTTGATTAGTTATTTCTATACCAATTCTCAACCCGTGAGACACTCTTTCAGGGCGATCGTGAGTTATCGCTTTTGCGATATGGGGATATTAGCTGCTGCCGCATGGGCACATCACTACATGCACACCACTGACTTTAATGAAATGTCCAGGCTACTCCATGATCCACATTTACACACGGCCGGACATGGTGGGCAAATCGCTTTATTTTTTGTAGGACTTTTTATTGTTTGGGCATCCCTGGCAAAGTCAGGACAATTGCCATTCAGCTCCTGGTTACCAGCGGCGATGGAGGGTCCAACTCCCTCCAGTGCCATTTTTTATGGGGCCTTGTCGATTCACTTGGGACCTTTTCTCTTGCTGAGATTTTATGATTACTTTCATCATTTCCCCTTACTTCTCTGGATCATTGGTTTGATTGGTGCTTTGAGTGCTTTATATGCAACGGCCGTTGGGAGAACTCGTTCCGATGCCAAAACGATGTTGGCCTATGCAACGATTTCTCAAGTGGGAATAATCTGGGTCGAGATTGCTCTCGGATTTACTCACTTTGCTATTTTTCATATGGTGGCCCATGCGAGCTTGAGAACTTGGCAGTTTTTAAGATCTTCCTCATTAATTCAAGATTTTTTCGAGAATCCAGTGGTGCATCAGCATGAAACCATCCAAAGAAACCTTTCAGTTGAGAAAATGGTGTCAAAAAATTTAAGGAAAAAGATTTTTTTACATGCGCTCCATGGATTTCACTTGGATTATTTTACTCAAAGGTCCCTCGATGGTTTATCATGGCCTATGAGAGCTTATATTTCCTTTGAAAAAAAATGGATGAATCTTAACAACTCAATTGCGACATCAATTTTCAAAAAGCGATAAAATATGAATGCACGTGAAATTCCGCTCTATACTTTGAATAACAAATGGGAAAATACAATTTTTACATTGCTAGCTTTCCTTGGTGTATGCTTTTCGGTCTATTTCTTCAATACTTCGAGTTCCTCTTTGGTTCAGTTGAAGGGATTTTTCTTTGAACTTGCGTTTGATAAGTTTAGTTTGTTTTTATCCGCAGTTTTTTGTTTGTCTTTGTTTGTGGGTCTTTACCCTGTTCGCAAAGAGAATGAGATTGATAAATCCTTTATCTATTACGTTTTGTGGGGTTTAGGGATTTTACTATCTAACAATCTAACAACATTTTTTGTCTTTTGGACTCTTCAAAGATCACTGCCTGCAATACTCATTTTTAGAAGCATCAGAAATAGTAATACCAGAGGAGGCGGAACTTATCTTATCCAGCATCTCACTGTTTTTGGCTGCCTTTTAGCTCTCATTTTTCTGGCGCTCAATAGTGGATATGCGACGGCGAGCTTTTCTGAAATACCTAAATCTTTTTTTACTTGGCCTGTTCTTATACTTTCATTCATTATTATTTATGAATCTCATGGTATCTTTCCGTTCCATTCTTGGGTGCATGATCTCGTTGGCCAATTTTCATGGTACAAGATTGCAGCTTTGTTTTTGGCTCGTCCAGGAGTTCTCCTTTTCGTAAAGTTTTTAGAGCCTACAATCCAGCACGATCCACACATATTTACGACAATGCTTTTAGCACTTTCTATATTTTCTTCAATTTATTGGAGTATTCGTGGCATTTTTGAAACAAACGTTGCTCAAACTACGACCTATTTTTCTGTCGCAGCTTCCTCTCTTTTGCTAACTGGTTTGCAAGCTGATCATACCGCTGCACTTGGAACTTATTTGAATCTCCTGGTGATTTCACTTTGTGGTACATCGATGTGGTCTATGATGAGTTATATTCAACGGTACACAAGCATTAAACGGATCAATCAGTATTATGGACTGGCACAATTTTATCCGAATATCGCTACGCTATTTTGCTTGTTTGGTTTTTGCATGATTGGGACCCCACTGGGAGCTTCCTTTGTCGTGGAAGATCTTGTGATAAATGGATTGCTCGATAAACAACCTTATCTAGGTCTTGGTCATATCTTAGCTACTTGCTTAAATGGAATTTTATTTTTTAAAGTGTTTACAAGATTATTTTTAGGTACCAATGCCTATCCAACGAAAGTGAATAATTTTGATCTCACCCGCCTCCAGATGTTGCCTTATGTAGCAGTTCTCATGGTGATGTTTCTGATCGGGATAGCCCCACGCCTTTTTCTGGTTAATTTACAATGGTAGGGGATATTAAGATTGGTGGTCTCTATCAGCATTATAAGGGAAAGAATTATCGAGTCATCAATTTGGCCAAGCATTCAGAGACACTAGAGTGGATGGTGTATTATGAGTGTCTGTACGATAATACCGAGGCTTCTTTCTGGGTGAGGCCATTGGCGATGTTTTGTGAAACAGTTGAAGTGGAGGGAACCATTATTCCTCGCTTCAAGTACATTGGTGATCAAAAAGGTCATCAGCGTCTTTAAGTCTCTGGCAGTTGTCTCTTGAGCAAGATCGGTTTCGCGCTCTTCGGATCATCAGGCCAGTGATGACGAGGATAGTCTCTTTTAAATTCTTTTAACATTTCAAGATAGGTTTTATTCCAAAAGCTCGCCAGATCTTTGGTGACCTGAAGGGGACGTTTGTGAGGTCCTATCAGCTTTAAAGTTAAGGCCACTTTGTTGTCCGCTATTTTGGGAGTTTCTTTGAGGCCATAAAAATCCTGAATCGGGGCCTCGAGGAAAGGGTCTTGGTTGTAAGGGTAGTGAATTTTTAATTCTTTTTTTCCTCCCAGATGAATCACACGAGGGAGCTTAGCATTAAGTTCATTATCGAGAAAAATGGTATTAAAAAAATTCTCTAGGCCTTCCCAGTTCATCGCCCCATTGAACTCCAGGTAGTCGGCCAGTTTCGGCGAGGGAAACTCATCTTTTTGGTTTAATTTTTGCCAAAAATAGAATCGGTGGTACGTCTCAGAATTTTTAAACTGCTCAAGATTTTTTTCAAAAACTTTTTGACCCAGTTGAGTGACTTTTTCTTTTTGAGTGGGGGCGAGATGCTCCCAGTTGAGAGGAAGAGTTTTTTCATCTAAGACGATACTTCCTAGTTTGGTTAAAGACTTGATGGCAAAAGTAGGATCAACCACAATCAACTCTTCATCGTCAAAGGGAAATGGGTTATGATCAAAAAGCCATTCTTCTTCTATAGGAACTATTTTAATCGCCTCTTGGCGTTGAGTAATATCGAGGATGAGATAATAGCCTTCAGATAAGGTTCCCAAAGAAGAGTGGAGTTTAACATTTTTGCCTGAGTAATGAATCAGATCATTCTGCTTCGGACGATATTTTGCCACTTGATCTATAAAACCGGCCACCAGTGCCTTTTCCCAATCGGCCTCTAGTCCTTCTTTTTCCGTATAAGAAGAGAGACGCTGATAAAGTCGACCACTGGGATCATTCTCCAGTTCATTGCAAATAAAATTCAGAAGTTTCTTTTTTTCTTCTTTTTTGAGTTTTTCTCCTGCAGAAAGGACTCTTGAGAGCCTTAAGTCTAAAGGGTACTGTGTCAGGCCTTTTCCGAGGGAAGTTATGTTTATCTCTTGGTCGATAAGTCCCATTAAATAACAAAGATTTTCAGCTTTATCCCAACGCTCTTTTGGCGGAGCCGTCATCCAGTGAGGGGTTGAAGAAAATTGCCGAGTAAGGAAATAGACATCCGTAAGATCTGCTTTCATGATTTCTGGAATCGTGAAATTCTCCCGCGATTCAAAATCTTGAAGTGAGTAGAGACGGTGACACACTCCTGGAGCGACTCGACCGGCACGACCCGCTCGCTGAATAGCGGAGGATTTTGTGACAGCTGAATCCTGAATGAACTTAAGACCATTCCAAGGGGAGTAGTGGGCCTCACGTTGGATCCCAGTATCAATAACGGCTTTAATCCCTGGAATCGTGACAGAACTCTCTGCGATATTTGTGGAGAGAATAATTTTTCTTCTGGGATGGGGCCGCAGGGCCGCTTCTTGTTGATCTTTTGATACCTCGGAATGCAGGATGAAAATATCCCCCAAACGATCTCCCAAGTAGGACTCTATTTTAAGTATCTCCCGCATGCCGGGCAAAAAGATCAGGACATCATGATCAGACGGTATTTTTTCCAGTGCATCCCTGATTTTTAGCTCTAATGACTGATTAAGGATACTAGGCCGATTTGGGAGATAAAAAGTCTCAACCGGAAAATGAGGGGCTTCAATTTCTACCACGGTGGAGTTTTTAAAGCGTGCTAAGAGTTCTGTGTCCAATGTAGCCGACATCAGAACGAGCTTTAAGTCAGGTCGCTGAGATTGAATTTCTAAAAGGTAAGCAAGGGCCATGTCTGTTTCAAGGTGTCGCTCATGAAATTCATCCAAGATGACAACGCTCACACCATCAAGACGAGGATCATGCAGGAGTTTTTTGAGAAAAGTTCCTTCCGTATAAAAAATGAGCTTACTTTCTTGGGAAGTCTGATTTTCAAAACGAAAGTGATAACCCACTTCAGAGCCGATTTTGAGTTTCTCCTCAGAGGCAATGCGTTCTGCGGCCAGTTTAGCGGCTAGCCTTCTCGGCTCAAGGACAAGAACTTTCCCGGCGAGCGAATTTGCGATCGCCCAAGGAAGACGTGTGGTTTTACCTGATCCGGGGGAAGCCTTAATGAGAATAGTAGAGAAATCCTGTATCTTTTTAAGGATTGCATCAATATAAGGATCAATGGGAAGCGAAATTTTTTGATTCAGCATTGAATGTTTCTCATCTTACCTTGATAATAGGGGAATTCCTAGGAGAGAGATATGTCTGATTGCCCTTGCCGTGTATTAGATTCTAAAAAAATGAGTTTTGAGGATTGTTGTGCGCCCCTTTTAAAAGGCACTAAAAAAGCGACCACCGCTGAGTCGATGATGCGCTCTCGCTATTCTGCTTACGTGGTAAAAGATATTGATTATATCGATAAAACTCAAATGAATGAGAAACACGAAGTTTTTAACAAAGAAGAAGCTCTAAAATGGGCCGATAGTTCCGAATGGCAGGGTCTTGAAATTAAGAGTACAAAAAAAGGTCTTGCTGCAGACGATACAGGGGTGGTTGAGTTTATCGCCCATTACAAAGATAAAGCTTCTGGGACTGAGCTTCGCCATCATGAAACTTCTCTCTTTCAAAAAGTGAACGGAGATTGGAAATTTAAGGAAGGCAATATTCATGGCGCCCAACCGGTGAAAAGACTTGAGCCAAAAATTGGCCGTAATGATCCTTGTCACTGTGGTTCAGGTAAAAAATTTAAAAAGTGTCATGGTGCCTAAGTGAAACAAAAGCTTCTTGATGAGTTGATTGGCAAGTTAAAAGCCGAACTGATTGAATTAGAGTCGGCCGCTAAGGCCACCAAAGATTTTGCAACCGACCAAGAATTTAAGGCCGAAAGCAAATATGATACCCGCTCACTTGAAGCTTCCTACTTGGCCAGTGCTGAGGCCAAAAGAGTAGAAGATCTTAAGCTTGAAATTCAAATGTTGGAAGAAGTCGACTTGAAGGGTTCCCAGGAAGCTGATGAGGTTTCAATTGGCAGCTTGGTCAATTTGAGACATCAAAATCAGGATCGATGCTATTTTCTTATTCCTACTGCCGGCGGAACCATCCTCAATGTAGATAATCGACCAGTGTTAGTGGTTTCGGTCTTTTCACCCCTTGGGGCAGCGGCCCTTGGACTTAAAGTGGGTGAGGAGTTTGAGGTTGAAACCCCAAAAAATACCCGCACCTATCAAGTTATTTCATTGAGTTAGCGCTCTTAAATAACAGACCTGATTAGTTAAAAGAAAAGTTTTTATTTCACTTCATAGGATGCCGATAAAGCTTCTTGTGAGGTGGTTTATGAAATGGATTCTAATAGCGTCTTTCGTTTTCTCTTTTCAGGCGATGGCCGAAGTTTCACCGTCCGAAGTGAGCACTATGATTGATCAGATGGTCGCCAAAAATGTCATTTCAAAAGCTGATGCCGAGAAGGCCAAGGCCCGCATGGCCAACATGGGCCCTGAGCAGTGGTCAAAGATAAATGCTGAAGCAAAAAAAGTGGCTGATCGAAGCCCAGCTTCGGCCAATGTCGCCTCTGAAAATAAAATTGAAGAGGTCCAAGGTATAGATTTAGATAGTGCGCAGTTTAAACAAATTCAAAGTGACATGGGAAAAATAGTTCCTCAATACAAAGACTAGATGGGAATTTTCTCTCTTGATATTACTCCTCTCTTAAAAAATCAAAATTACCGCTGGCTCTACCTGGGCCAGCTCATTTCTTTTTTTGGCAGCATGATTACTTATGTCGCCATTCCGTTTCAAATGTATGAAATCACCCAGTCGACTTTTCACGTGGGAATGTTGGGAATTGTTCAACTGATACCACTCATTGTATCTGGATTTTGGGGAGGCGCTCTCGCAGACAGCTTTAACCGAAAAAATCTCGTCATCTTGACGGAGCTTCTGTCTGCCATCGGCAATCTTCTTTTAATGGGGCTGGCCCTATCGGGATCAAAGCAAGTTGGAATCCTCTATGTTCTCTCGGCTGTCATGGCTATTACTCGTGGTCTTGAGCGACCTAGCCTTGAAGCTTTGACCCAGCAATTGATTCAAAAAAGTGAAATTCCAAAGGTGAGCTCACTTCAATCTTTTAAAACCACCAGTGGTATGGTTTTGGGACCCGCCGTAGGAGGGATACTCATTTCAAGCTTTGGCATTAGTGCTACCTACGCTGTAGATTTTCTCACTTATGCGTTTAGCATTTTTTGTCTTTTACAATTAAAAAATGTTCCCGACCATCATGAAAAAAGAAAGGCCAATCTAGACTCGATAATTGATGGATTTAAGTATGCATGGAAAAGACCTGATCTGTTAGGGACTTATTTTGTGGATATGGCCTCTATGACTTTTGCCTACCCCAATCCACTTTTTCCTGCCCTGGCCAAAACCTTAGGGAGCCCAGATAAGCTGGGATGGCTTTACTCTTCAATCGCAGCTGGTGCTATGGTCGCGAGTGTTTCCAGTGGTTGGACGCACAAGGTTCTCAGGCATGGGCAAATGATTACGATATCTGCTTTTATTTGGTGCTTAGGGATTATCGCCTTTGGGTTTAGTCATGACTTTTATCTTTGCCTTTTCTGTCTGGCAGTTGCCGGTTTTGCCGATATGATTTCAGGAATTTTCCGCTCGACCATGTGGAATGAAACCATTCCTAGTGAGTATCGAGGACGGCTAGCGAGTGTGGAGATGATTTCATACTCGGCAGGGCCACTGCTTGGAAATACTTTTATGGGTATTATGGCCGAAGGTTACGGGACTCAACTCGCCCTGATGTGGGGAGGAATTGTTGGTGCCTTTTTAGTTCTTATTTTGGGAATTGGAATTCGATCTTTTTGGATTTATCGGGCAGTCAGATAATCTTCAGTAAGGGTCCCCGACATACTTCCAAAGCTTTCTCTTCACAAAGCGTGGCACAAATAGCTCCATGACTCCTGCGATTTTTTTAAGTTGAGCAAAGCTCTTCATTCCCCATGGGTAGTGAGAAAGTAAAATTCTTGAATCAAGAATGCGAAAAAAATAATCCAGAATGATTGAGAGGATGATGACGTCATCGAGCATTCCAAAGACGGGAATCCAATCAGGGATAAGATCAATCGGAGAGATTAATAAGGCAAGCATGGCCAAGATAACTTTTTTATCCCGAGAAGGAATACGATCATCATTGGCCACATCTGTAATAAACTTTTTAAGTTTGATGAAAAAATTCATTTCGTAATCTCTCTGATGACAAGTGAAGTCGCTGCAAAGGCAAAGGCTCCCGTTACAAAACTCACGGATCCAAATCCCTCCGAACAGTCCATATTTTTGGCCATACCAGGTGGTTTATGAGTCACACATCCATCGGGAGTGGGGTAAACGGCCCGCTCTCTCGACCAAACGGCCCAAACTCCAAAATCTCCATCATGTTCACCCGGAAAGGCAAAATCTTGGCGTAGCTTTTTGCGAAGTCTTGCTAACAGTCGGTCATTGGCAGATGTGGACATATCCGAGATAGCAATTTGTGATGGATCGGTCTTTCCACCGGCACCACCCATGACGACGAGAGGGACTTTATTTTGTCGACAATAATCAATGAGATAACATTTATTTGTAAAATCATCACAAGCATCAATGACAAAATCATACGCCTTATCAAAAATGACACCTAAGTTCTTAGGACTAAAATAGCACTGTTTGGTTTCAATCTCACAGTAGGGATTGATTTGAGCAACTCGCTCTTTCATCACATCGACTTTAAATTTACCAACGGTATCGTTAAGTGCATGGATTTGGCGGTTAATGTTGGTGACACAAACATCATCCAAATCTACGAGGGTCATATGTCCTATACCAGTTCGGGCCAGAGCTTCAGCTACCCAAGAGCCAACGCCTCCAATACCAATGACTAGAATTTTGGATTGGCGAATTTTCACCATCCCTTTTATTCCATAAACTCTTACGATGCCACCAAAACGAGATTCGAAATCATCTACCATCATAGCTCCTCGCCATCTGATTGATTTTTAGTTGACCACAGGCTGCTAGTATATCATCACCTTTAGTTCCTCTTACCATGACACGTAATTTATGATCAACCAAATGCATTTTAAAAGTTTCAATTTCATCCGCCTCTGGTCTTTCCCAGCGTGATCCAGGGAAAGGATTAAAAGGAATGAGATTGATTAGGGCCTTCCTATGAGAGAGTAATTTGGCCAATTCATCTGCATGGGTTTGAGTTAAGTTATAATCCTTAATCATAAGATATTCGTAAGTAATGAATTGACGCTTGAGTAGTTCTAACTCATCAAGTTCTTTTAAAACATCTTCAAGGGGATATCTTTGATTCAAGGGAATCAGTTCGTTTCTTTGTTCAGTGAAAGGAGAGTGTAAACTAAGAGCGATATTAATTTTTGGAAATTTTTTGAGCTCTTTGATGGTTGGGAGATAACCGACGGTGGATAGGGTGATTTGACGATGACCAACGCCAACACACTTTATATCGGTCAAAACTTCGACTGCCTTTTTGACCTGCTCTACATTATGCAACGGTTCACCCTGCCCCATGAAGACGATACTCGGTTTAAGTGCTTGGGGATTTTTCTCAACAAGCCATTCAAAAGCCTTGAGATACTGTCCGACAATTTCACCCGCAGTCAGCTGTCTTTTAAGTCCTTGAGTGCCAGTGTAGCAAAATCGACAATTCATTCCACATCCAACCTGAGTTGAAAGACAAATTGTGAATCTCTTGTGAAAGGGGAGAAGAACCGTTTCAACTGCTAGACCATCTTCAAACTCGAGTTGAAATTTTGTCGTGCCATCAAGTGACTCATGGATACTCTTGATCGCGGGAAGATTGAAGTGAAAATGTTTTTTTAATTCAGACAAGACAGAAGGCGAAATATGTCGGTCCCATAAATGAGGGGCCCGGTAGAGGCCATCTAGCCAAAATGGGAGTGCCGAAAGGGAGTATCCCCAAGATTCAAAGGCGTGGGCCCAGTCAGCAGACGTAAGAGCGAAAACGGAGGTTTTCATAGTGCTTCTTAATCTAGCCTAAATATTTAAAAGTGTCATAGAATAGTTCATGCTGAAAAACCAAGTCATTTTCTTTATTTTCACTCTCTTACTTGGCTGTGCCCAAACTTCTCAGGCCCCTTCAACTAAGAGTCTAAAAAAACAAGTCGGCCCAAGTCGGACAATAGGCAAAGTAAGCTTTCTCGTACATCTCATCTATCCTGAAAAATTAGACATTTTGCTCGGCCGTATCAGGGGAAAGCAAGAAGAGCAAATTGTCATCAGTGCCCCGTTTA
>CANFNX010000084.1 GCA_947448495.1 Bacteriovoracaceae bacterium
GAATTGCAATAAGACCCACAATGATAATTCCAGGAAGAACCACACCGGCCATCCAAGGATCAAAGTAAACGAGCATTTCTTGAAGTCCAAGAAAGTACCAAGGTGCTTTTGCAGGATTTGGAGCCCAAGTTGGGTTAGCAGGTTCTTCGAGGGGAGCTTTAAAGAAAATCGCCCAAACAATCAAAAAGACTGTACATACAATTCCACAGAACAATTCGGTGTAAACAAGGTTTGGCCAAGACCAAACTTTTTCACGATTTTCTGGAGTTCCCTCAACTGGAGGCTGCCCAGCTTCAATACGAATGTCGTTCTGATGACCTTTATAAAGAGCAAACCAAGTGGACCAAAAAACCAAGGCATTCAAGATGATAATAGGGATGTTATCTGGGAGTGAGATAATCGAAAAGAAAATCGGGTCAGCAACCATCCATCCGAAAGTCACCAAAGTGAAAATCATTAAACCAATACCGAACTTCTTTGTTCCCACAATATCAATTCTCTTCAAGGCTAGGTAAAAAAGCCCAAGGATGATAGAGAATGAGTAAACCGGAGAGGAAAGAAAGTTAATCGCTTCCTTAATCATATGTGTGCCTAATCCTTCCTAAAGTGGTGCCGAAATTCCGCCATCTTTACGTACTCGCCAGAAGTGAACAGCAATAAGAACTGCCACAACACATGGAATGAATACGCAGTGGAGAATGTAGAAACGTAGCAAAGCTGCCTCACCTACAAAACGTCCACCAAGAAGTTGGAAACGTACGTCGTTTTTATCAGAAAC
Organism: Bacteriovoracaceae bacterium; assembly: GCA_947448495.1. Taxonomy (GTDB): domain Bacteria; phylum Bdellovibrionota; class Bacteriovoracia; order Bacteriovoracales; family Bacteriovoracaceae; genus Peredibacter. Next base: position 779 of record CANFNX010000084.1, read on the forward strand.
CATCACAAAATCGCCGATTTTAGCAAGAGCTGCCCCCGGACCACCGTGACCCGCAAACGGAGTAGCCTTTGCCATGTTCGATCCTACGGTAATCGCCCAAATAGCAAGCTGATCCCAAGGAAGCAGATATCCTGTGAAAGAAAGAAGCATTGTTAAAATAAGAAGAATAACACCTACACCCCAGTTGAATTCACGAGGTGGTTTATATGAACCAGTCATGAACACGCGGAACATGTGAATCCAAACAGTAATAACCATTAAGTGGGCTCCCCAACGATGAAGCTCACGCATGATCCCCAAAGGTACGTGCTCACGTAGACCAATAATATCTGTGAAAGCGTATTCAGCTGTAGGGCGGTAGTAAAACATAAGAAGTACACCAGTCACTGTGAGTGCTAGAAATACAAAGAATGTTAATCCCCCCATACACCAAGTATAGCCAAGCTGAACGCCAGATTTTTTTAGCTTAATTGGGTGAAGATGCAAGAAAACGTTACCGGCAACCACAGCAGCGCGGTTTCGAGCATTGTTAGGTGGACCATGACGGAAAATCGCTTTCCAGACTTGGGTATTAGCAACTTTTTTAGCAAAACCTTCAGACATATCTTTTTCCTCTAAAAATTAAACTTCAATGTAAGCACCATCGTTGCTCCACTCACCTTTTTCGTAGCGGAACACTTTTGTTTTATCGACGATGATTTTACCTTCAGGGTTACGGTAAATTTTGAAACGCTCTAGTGGACGAGGAGCCGGACCTTCAAAGTTAATTCCGTTAGGATAATAACCAGATCCGTGACAAGGACACTTGAATTTACTCTCAGCTGGGAGCCAAGTAGGAATACAACCGAGATGAGTACAGATGTTAGACATTGCGACGAGACGACCGTCTTTTTTATAAATCCAAACACCAAATCCATTCTTCCAACGCTCATCTACACCCTCAGGATAGTCATCAGGCATACCGGCGACGAAATCCATAGCTGGTTCGAACACAACATTGGGATAGAGGAATCTGAATACAAGACTGGCCAAACCAGCAGTAGCTGCACCAAAAGTGATCCATCCTACAGCGAGAAATGAAAAGAACTCGCGACGGTTCAAACTGGTTTTTGTCTCTTCACTCATGAGAGATTCTCCGAAAATATATGTCTAGACCAAAAATTTGGAACTCTAAACGTGGCTTAAGGTTTTAAAACCCATTATGGGTGTAAACTTCTAATTTTTCAATACTTTTAGAACCTGTTTTGCTTTTGTTTGAACCCGGATATTGGGATCCGAAGACTCCAATTTTTCCACCATTCCTGCCAAATCAACCCACTTGGATTTCTCGATGTTTTCTAAAAGATTTGTTTTCAAACCTTCCACTTGTGCACCGTTTAATCCATCAGGTGACTTGTCATCATATTTAAGCGCCACAATTTCTTCTATTACGGGCAAAGCATCATTCATTTGATAATGAATTAAAACATTTGCCGCAGCGAAGCGAGCCGTTTTTTCAGATGAAGAAATTAAAGAACGAGCAATCTCAGAAGTCTTGGGGCGATCATGTGAAGCAAGGGCATACAATGAAACCTGTTTAAGACCAAAGTCCTGATCTTGAAGTGCCAGTGCTTCAATTTTGTCCCAAAGAATAGATTCGTTTTTACCAAGATTGCCGATTGAGACCACTGCGTTAAACTTAACCTGAGGATCTAAATCATCCAATGCCTTATTTAAGACATTGAGTGTCAAAGGATTTTTTAAGCTACCGAGGGCCAGAACAACAAAATTTCTTGTTCGACCATCTACCGATTCGTAATAAACCTTAGAGAGATTTTCAATTACCCAAGGCATATCTTCCTTAGGAATTTTAGATGAAGCCAAAAACTTTGAAAGCTCGTAAGCAGCGACCCACCTATTGCCAAAAGTTTTCGAATTCATCTCTTCGATGAGGTCTCGATGATCTTTTCCGCTCGAAAGCATCTTGGTCACGCCAAAAATAATGAATGCACCTACAAGGACAATCGCTATAGGAACTGTAATACCTGATAGGGGTGAGCTTTCTAAGATTTTTTTCGAAGGTGTTGGAGTGTCCAGATTTTCTGCGGACATTTGATTTCCTTATGGTAAAAAAGGGAGTAGATACGAAAGGAAATTAACAAATCGCCCTCTAAATTGGAAGCTCTTATGGCCTATCTTCTTAGATTTTTATTAGTTCTCATGATCGTTGGTATTTTCTTAACCGCTGGGGTCGCTTTAGGATGGCTACCACTTTCGTTTGGACATATCCAAGTTGCCATTCCTGCATTCCTCTACACCATATTTATTCAAGCTTTTGTGATGTTTTATTTTATTGGCGTTGCTCGGTTAGTGGAGAATGTCTGGAATGCTTTAAACAGTGAGGGAAACCTTAGCGAACTTTTTGATAATCCACCTGCCGATCTTGAACCTTATAAAAAGAAAGTGGCCCGCTTTGTGCATGAGTCGCAACTCTCCAAGCGCCAAACGATTCCTTGGACCATGCTGATGCTAATCCTTGGGACAATTGCCTTTCTTTTAGGTGGGGCCCACGATACGGGAATGGTTTCCAAGGTGATTCACTCGGGAGTGGCCTATGGTTTCTTTGCAGCGATGTTGATTGGTTTTGTTCGCCAGTGGTATTATCTGGGCAAAAGCCACATTTTATTGGGGGATATGAAGGCGCTGTTCGGGATTTCTCGAGATGCCATGTAATCATAAGCTCCTGAAATAACGTTCCTAAGTCCCGGTTCTTTGAATCACTTCGTACTAGTAATCTTTGGCGGCTAAACTTCCGATAAAATAAGCGTATGAACATGCTTATTTTATTCCTTTTGCTTTATTCCTTAAGTGCTCTTGCAACAGTGACAGAACTCTCAGATGAAGAGATTCGCAATCATCACATGAGTCTGATTAAAGATAATCAAGTGGAGAATCAACTTTTACAGAACGATGTTTTTAATGATTGTCGCAAGAAGAATGAGTTCAAGGCCGATGACACTCAAGATAGCAAAGACTTAAAAGTGAAAGCAGCAGCTCAATGCTTTCATGACAATCTTCCCAAAGATGCCGAAAGCCTCAAAAAAATTTCTGACACTCTGGACTTGCAGTCCTACGGTCTCGTCAATGGCAAGGACTCAAGCTCTATTGTGGATTATCTCACCCGAAAGATTTCAAAATCACTTACTGGTGTGGATCCGAAAGAAACAGACCAGGCAAAGCAACTTGAAGACCTAAAGTTTGGAAAGCGTAAGATGGTTGATCAAAGAGTCTTCCTTGATCTCTATACAAACCAACTTGTTAAAAGTGCTTTGCAAGAGGTTTCGAGGTTTTGTTTTGAAAATTTGGCGCAAATTAAACCACTTAAGAATAAAAATGGATCCAGCATTGAGGATTACTGGGCAAACTTAAGTCAGTTGTATAAAACATCGCAAGACAAAAACGGGAAGACAATTAAAATTGCAGACGAAGACCAACTTACAGATATTTTTGATCCCAAAGATTCATTTCTAGATACTACAAAGATAAAAGATTTAAAGGATAAGAAAGAAACATACAATGCCATCATGCAAGGTATTGCACAACAGGCTATAAAACCTGCCTTCCACCAAGAATTTTTTGCTTTTTGCCAATCGGCCATCAAACCACTTTGTGATTTCCATCGTAAAGAAGTAGAAAAAAAATTGAGCCCCTCTAGCACAACGACTCCTCCACCATCTAATACCACGCTTGCCGTAAGCCAACGCTACGCAGACTCTAAAAATTTAAAAATGGAAAAAGGTGAAAGTGCTTGCCTGACTCTCGACAGACTAACCGCTATCCGTGGAGCGATAAAGAAGAGTGAACTCGTGGGCAAACAGTTTGATGAAATGGGTGAAAAGAAAGGTGATTTCGCTCTCCGTATGCTGTCCACACCTCAAATGTATGCGCGGGGTAAAGGTCAAGGTGAAGAGTCCTTAGATGATATTTCGAATATGACTTCTTCAGATATTATCGATAATGAGGATTTTACGGAAATAAAAAATCTTGATGAAAAATGCAAAAATTCTCCAACCGACCCAGAATGTGATCAGTTTCTTGTTAAGAGTGATAATTTAGATAAGGCCATTACCCATATTGAAAATGAAATGAATTTAAAACGCGAAATTGAGATAGCTCGCGCCAAAGAATTGCAGAAAAAAGATCAGAAAAGTTTGATTGAATATCTTGATGATCAGGGTCTTTTTGATCTAAGTGCGAAAGTCAAAGCTTCTGCAAATGGTGGAGCACCTATAGATATCGAAAAAGAACTCAAGATCATTTATGAGGCAAGAAAAATTGCGGCGATTGATGCGATAAAATTTAAAGTGGGGAAAAGACAAATTTCTGAAAAAACTCTTTCAGATCTTGAGTCCCAGAATCCAAATGAAAAATCTCAAATCATCCAAGAAAATATAGGGGATGTTAAAGCGGAAAAAATCCGCATGGCCCAGGTCATTATGTTCAATAACATCATCACTAGCCAGCTTGATTTAAAGGACACTAGTGGAAAAACCATAGGCCGTAACGTTGGCGGCTGGAAAAAAGAATTTAAGGGTTTAGACAAAGAAAATGGAATTAACCCGAATCTGTTTGATGGAATTCAAGCAGAAGCCGAAAAAAATGAGAGCAAGAGTGATGACACATCGATAGCAGGAAGTGGACTCATAGACAGTATTCTAGGTAAGACAGAAGATTAAATACCTTTGATCCAGATGAAAACACGATTTTTCCCGGCTTCATCTCCTCCTTGAGATCGACTTTCAAAGATAGTCGCTTCTGAGAAAGTCGAAACTTTTGTCATAAATTCTTTTAGAAACCGTGAAGGAACATTCAGATTGAAATACAGACCACCTGGAATTTGAGTTCCAGGTTTAACGTTATCAACTTGTGAGATTTTATAACGCTCCATCAGAGGTAGGATTTTCGACTTGATCACACTCGGTTCAACGGAGGCCATCAGAATACGGTAAGCTTTTTTGTTACTGACAGAATATGAGCTGTCGCGATACCCACCCTTCTTATTTTCTTCATACTCAGACTGCTCAGTCTCGGCTTCACCAAAACTTTTAGGAACATTTTCCACGGAGTCTAAGACCACCACATCCGATTCTGGGTCATAACGAGATTCAAGTTTTCCATCATCAAAAACTTGTTGAGCTTCAATTTTTTCTAACTCATCAAGTTCTTTGTTTGAAAGATTGATAGACTGTTGAGCGAGAAGATCTTGTTCCTGATAGGTCAGAGATTTATCAAGCCAAAAAAAATTGGGTTCAAAAAGCGTGATTTTATTCACCAGATAATCTTCGTACCACTTATTCGTATTTTTTAAGGCAAAGACGACGACACTCAAAATCAAAAGAAGTATGATCACTTCCTGAAGAAAGCGAATTTGCTTTTTAAAAGCAGCTCTCTTTTGAAAATTTTCAAAATCTACCTTTAATAAGAGAATGTCTTTACGAAGTTCTTTCACCAGATTCGACCAGTCTGGATAGAGAGTCACTTCCATATGGGCCAGGATATCATCCTCAAATGTGCCCTTCTCTTTAGCCAGGCCGCCAACCAGAGTCTCAATTTCAGAAAAAGTAATAAATAAATTTTCAGAACTTACATTACTGATTTGGAATTTCTCGTTAATTAAATCTTCATAGGCCGGGTAAACTTTTATGAGATGATCACGTAAGAGGGTGGCAATATAGCGCTCAGGCAAATCGAAATTGAGTGAAATTTCTCTCACTGAATAGTTTTTAGTAATGAAAATATAAGTGATGAATTTTTCAAAAAGCCACGTTAGCCAAGAAATAAGTGGTCCAGACTTGGCTATTCTTTTAGCATAATCAAATCTCTCACCTAATTCTTTAGGATTGATGTCTTCCTTAAAAAAAGACTCCCAAAATTCACTGAAAGAATCGGAATATTTGCCACCCCAGGCTATAGAATTAATATCCAAATCTAACCATTTTTTAAATTCTTCAAAATCGTTTTTATAAACAATCATATTCTTTTAATCATCACGGCAATCCCTTGACCACCACCAATGCAAGCACTAGAGATTCCAAAATCTTTTTTCAAATGTTGTAACTGACGGGCCAAGGTCAGAGTTATTTTTATCCCCGTTGCACCTAGGGGGTGACCCAAGGCTACGGCTCCACCCCAGATATTTAGGGTTTCAGGTCTTATTTCTAAGGCTTTTTGGCAGGCCATCACTTGGGGAGCAAAGGCTTCATTGATCTCAAAAAGATCTATGTCCTGAATACGTTTCTTTTGTCTTATCAGAAGTTGTTCAATGGCCGGCACGGGACCAATCCCCATCCTCGTAGGCTCAACACCTACCACCTGCCCATCAATAATTTCTGCTATCGGCTGGAGCTGATATTGATTCACGTAAGACTCACTCGCAATAATCATAGCGGCTGCTCCGTCTACAATTCCGGATGCTGATCCAGCAGTCACAGTCCCCTCTTTTTTAAAAGTGGGTTTTAGTTTCTGCATCTCACCCAATGAAACGTCTTCTCGCAAATGTTCATCTTTTGAACAATCAGTTCTTTCATGTTTAATAGGTACAATCTCAGGTTGTATCAAATTTTGTTGATAGGCCAAATTCGCTTTCTGATGAGACTCAAAGGCAAACTGATCAGATTCAGCCTTTGTCACTTTATACTCATCCGCCAAGTTCTCAGCAGTAATGCCCATGGGGGTTTGGACGTGCTTGTCTGTTAAAGTATCTAACAATAAATCTTGAGTTTTAAGAGCACCGTATTTGGTTCCAAAACGACTACCATAAACCAAATGTGGAACCATGCTCATATTTTCAGCACCAGCGACTAAAATCGCTTGAGCTTCTTGGGTACGAATCAAACGGGCAGTATCAAGCAACGCTTGGATACCAGATCCACAAAGTCGGTTAATGACAATTCCAGGGGTGGTTATTTTCAGGCCACATTTTAGCGCCAAGTGCCTTCCGGCATAAAGTGTGTCAGGTGTTGAAGGAATAACATTCGCAAAAATTACTTGATCGAGAGTCTCAGGATCTATTTTCGTCTCGGCGAGGAGGCCTTTCGTTGCATAAACTGCTAATTCTACTGGTGTAATGCCTCCGAGGCTCCCACCAAACTTCCCAAAAGGGGTTCTTTTACCCTGAATAATGAAGACTCGTCCTTGACCCATCATTTTTTGCCTGCCTTGTGAGGTATTCACTCCTCTAAGTATGATAGTTGATAATGCCACATATGGCATTAGCTTTCAGCAAAGGATTTGCTTCATGTCAGAAATATCATCTACTACGAGAATGAATCACGCTAAAGAAGCAACGAATAAGCGTGAAACATTTGAGCTTAGACGTATTGAAGATCATACTGAAAAAGAAATTAAGCTTGCTCAATCTAAAAGTGAAGCCGAAATTTCTAAGATCAAAAAAGCCTATGAAGTTGATGTGAGGAAGGAAAATACTGACGGTGAAATCAAGCTAACGAAAATTCGAAACTCTTGGAATAAAAGATTTGATGAAGAAAATAAGCGCTATGAAAAGATGCTAAACGACCTAAAGTCTTCACAAGATGAAAGAATGAGTGAAATAAAACTCAACAATGAGCAACAGGTTGCAAAACAAGAAGAAAAGCATAAAGAACATTTAGAGGAAGCACGACTCAAATTCGAAGAACAAAAAGCGAAATACGAGTCTTAATCGTCGTTAATCCAGGAAGGAGAATAGATGAGTCAGAACAATGCGGAAAACGGTGGAATCTACATCAATGGAAAAGGTCAAGTCGTTGAACTTTTACGCAAGATGGATGCCGCTTCAAAATCAAAACTTCTTAAGAATATACGACTAAGAAACCCATCTCTTGCAAAAGAATTAACAGAATCTTGTATTTCATTTGAAAGTATTTGGGATCTTGATGATGAATCCCTTAAGACTGTCGTGTCACAAATAAAACCTGCGATTTTAGGGCTTGCATTAAGTCTTGTGCATGTAAAGAATCAGCGTCGGGCCCTCTCACTCGTCTCACGTGATATGGCCTTGAAAGCTTTTGAAATTATGCAAAAAGATTTAACTGGTAATCGAAATGATTGCTATCGCGCCCAGAATCAAATTCTCGATTTGGCCCTAAATCTAAACAACCGCCGTATTATTCAATTTTATTGAGCTAACAATTTTTTTAATTCATTCTCAAGTGTTGGAGGAAAATCCTCCTCACTGAGAACTGAAGAATGAACGATTCTGTTATCTGCAACTAGTCCTGCCGTCGATTGAAATCTTGCAATCATAGTTAATGTCAAGTCCAGCATCCAATGAGGGGCTTCAGCAAGAACTTTCGTAAACTTACTATTATCTATACATTCAACTTCCACCTGAGTCAGAGTCACTGCAGAATAGGTGTAGGGAGCATCACTCAAGAGCGCACTTTCACCAATGATATCTTGGGCCTTGGCCACAAAAACAGGTATCAAACGCTCCTTAGAGGCTTTCAAGCATAAAACCTGTCCCGTTTTCACGATAATTAATTTGTCAGCGGAATCACCCTCACGAAATAACACAGTATGAGTGTTGAAATATTGCGATTGATTAAACATGCAGAAATTCCTTCTTAATTGAACCTTCTAAAAGAGTTCCATAGCGTAATCCATAAGTTGAAATTTTTATTTCTTTCACCAATAAACGATGAGTGAGGTGGTAAACCAAATGCAATCCACCGCGGATACTATTAGAACGTTTTTGGAGAAAAGGAAATTCCTCTAAAAAGCTCGCAGGATCATAATTTGAATATTTCTTGAAGAGATGATCAATATCTTCATTTGTTATCACAAGTCCATGGACATCATCTTCTATAAATTCTGTGCGCTTTAGATACATATTTCCAATTGAAGTCACCGTTCCAGCAACGCAATAAAGTATTTTTGACTGAAAACGATCAATTTCATTCGTAAAATCTCTAAAAACCTTCTGTAAATTTTGGACAAATAAATCCTCCTCTAACCATTGAGATCCGCGTACCGCTCCGACTGGCATACTTATAGATTCTAATATCTGAAAGTTTTTAGTGTTAACCCGAATCAGCTCAGTTGAGGCCCCACCAATATCCATGATCGTAATAACGTCAGTATCAAACTGAGAATTAAAAAGTATACCTTTGGTTGAAAAGTAGGCTTCCGCTTGAGAAGTAATAATCTGAATTTCAACACCTAATTCATCTTTAATCTTTTGAAAAAAATCTGGTGCATTCTGCGCCACCCGTGCCGCTTCAGTTGCAGTGGCAATAATCTGATGACTTTCAACACCCCATTTTGTGCACTCATCAACATAGTCTTTGATCGCCTCATAGGTTGCCTGCATTGAATCGGGATGAAAGGCTTTGTTTTTATCTAAATCTTTACCTAGAGATGTTATGTGGCTCTGTTTACTTATTTCTTGAAAATTTTTGTTCGTAAAATCGGCAACAAGTAAAAGCACACTATTGGAACCAATATCAATAGAAGCTCGAATATCTTTTTTCATGAATGAACAACCTTTAACAATTCACCTTTATTAGCGGGATTGATGAAACCTTTTTCACAAATAATACCAGAAATAAAATGATGATCAGTCACATCAAAGCTAGGATTTACAGTTGCAGTACCTTGAGGAGCAAGCTGAATACCTTTAAGTTCTGAAATCTCATTCATTGGTCTCATTTCGATTTCGATATGAGAGCCATTGGGAATAGACACATCAAATGAACTAATAGGCGCTACAACATAAAAAGGTACATTATAATGTTTAGCGACGATCGCAAGTGTTGAAGTACCAATTTTGTTAGCGGTATCACCATTGGCCGCAATGCGATCAGCCCCAACGAAAATAGCATCCACCTTTCCATTTGAGAGAAGATAGGATGCTGCCCCCTCCACAACTAAACTGAAGGGAATTTTTTCTTTTGTTAATTCAAAAGCTGTTAATCGTGAGCCTTGCATATAAGGACGAGTTTCGTCTGCATACACATGATTCACTCTGCCTTGAGAATGTGCCATGGAAATAACCCCTAAAGCTGTACCAATACTCCCACAGGCCAGAAAACCAGTGTTACAATGGGTCATGAGATTCCATTTTCTTTGGCCAAACCTCTTAATCAATTCATCAATCCCAATTTGCGCCATAAGTGAGTTCTTGGTTTGTGATAATTGGATCTGCTGGTTTCCAAATTCGACAAGTTTTGGAAAAATCTCAGATGGTTTACACCCCTGATTTAGTAAACTTGTCATGAGTTCAAAACAACGATTGACCTCAAATGAGAGATTAACCGCGGTAGGGCGTGCTTCAATCATCTCATCACACGCTTTTCGGCAGATTTCAGGGGTAACATCATTTTGATTCTTAATCCAAAGTGCGAGACCGAAAATAGCGCTAAAACCGATACAAGGAGCGCCTCTAACTATCATATCCTTAATGGCATTAACTGTTTGCTGAAGTGTAAAGATTTCTACAAAGACTTCCTGATCAGGTAATAATCGCTGGTCTAGTAAAAATAACTTTTCGTCTCTCCAAATAATGGGGCGATACACTTGGTTCATGGAGCTTCCTTTACCAAAAACAAATCAGATACTTCTTTTTTAATAACTTTGATTTTTTTATTTTTTGGATAACTTAGTGAGAGCTGAGTCTTCACTTGAGGAAGAGTCGAAACTTTTCCTGAGATTTGAATGAGCTCCTCGTTTTCGAGTTTTAATGTATTCATTTTTATTAAATGCTTATCGATGCTCATATTCCAAGTTCTCTCTGATGCTTTACTTGAGTCCAGGGAAAAGACATCCCAAGATTTTTGATCAAATTCAAAAAAACTTCCGGAAGGCCCATTTAAATTCTTAGCTGTCATATTGATTAGCCACTTCCCGTCTTGCCAATCATCAGTCCATTGACCATTGATCTCTCCGTCAATAATTCCCTCTTGAAGATTTAAATAGGGGCTAAGAAAGCGATAGTGAGCTGGCCAGTTGAATTTACCCACATTCATTTTGAGTTGATTCAAACCAGACTTCCGGAAATAGCTAAGATTTAAATGTGTCAAATTTGAATTTAACTCTGAATGATAAAAAGTTTCAAATGGAGTTATCCCATATCTAAAAGCGCCATTAAACACTTGGTCTCCATCAGAGCAATTCTTTATTGAAAGAACTGCTGATTGATATGGATTCTTATCAGTTGATAGAAAAAAAGAAAGAGGACTAACTGCTGACAAGACCGTCTTCATATCAATTTGGCTCAATCCGATTTCTTGGCTATATTGACTCATTTGTGCTTTATCAAAATCGATAACAGCTCTCCGAAAAAAATTCACTTCACCCTTAGGACTTATAAAAGTTGTTTCCCACTTATCATTCTGAAAATTCAACGCCCACTTGCCAGGAATCTCAAGTCCTGTTTCAAAAGTAAAATCCCCATTAAAAGATAATTTTGAAGAGAGGGTGGCAGTCTTCTCACCTGACAAGGAACGAACAAACTTAATCTTCCCCTCAGCAACCCCTTGAGTATTTCTCCAAAAAGGGTTCTTAATTTCATCACCAATTAAATTCAAATAATTGAGCGGTAACTTTTCAAATTTGACATCAAAACTAAGCTCGTCATGCTTGGCAATAACTTTCCCTTCCCCTACTTTTTTGCGCTCTACAAAGAGATCAATCTGAGAAGTAACATCGAGGGCGAGGGGCCTGAAAGAGGATTGACCATCTATAACGAGATCATCAAACTGATATCCATCAATTGTTTCTTTGGTTTTGAATTCACCCCTGTAATGAAGTGTCCAAGTTTCAACATTAGGGGTGACATCCCCAAAGAGCCAAAGGTCGGATGAAAAACGTTTGTTTTTGTGTGAGATATCAATGGGTATATTAATTTCAAATGCTGAGTTCTTACCATATTGAAATTCCCTCACGAGTAATTTTGTGAGTGAAAAAAATCGACGGTCTGAATTTAATTCTTTAATCGAAATATTTTTTGCTCGTAAGGTATAATGAGCATCGACTAAATATTTTGGCAATTTAACTTCTAATAAAAATGGCTTGTCTGAAATTCTTTTTGTTATTTCTGTCGGACTATTTTCAATATCTGTTGATTGAACATAAATATCTAAGTCAGAAATATTAATTTGGGCATTTCCCCTGTCGAGAAGGATAAGCCACCAAGGAACCTTTAACTGGACTTCCTTTGCCACTGCTAGAATTTTTTCATCTCTCGAAAGACTCAACTGGTGTAGAGTAAGATCAAAATCTAAAGAAAATCCATAATCCACTTTGCCTATGGCGAGTGTTGATCCAGGATAATTCTCTTTTACTTGGGTATTCAAAAGCTGTACGAGCGAATCAGGATTTAACTTGGAATAAGCACTGTAGATAAGCGAGCTAATGACCAAAATGAGCAATACCCAAGACCAAATAATTATTTTTGTTGAAACACGCATCGTTTTTCTCTTTTAAATTTTTTGAAGAGGAGCAAATTTAACCATAAATTTTTTCCTCATTCCGTCACGGAACTGAATTGTAACTTTTTCTTCTTGACCGTTTCCTTCCGAATCAAGAACAGTCCCCTCCCCGTAAAGGGCATGGACAATTTTTGACCCTGCAGGATAATTGGCGACGATGATGGGCTTTTTTGTTTGATAAACTTTATCTTTATAAAGAACATCCTCATCGCTTTTTGGTGCAGACTGATCAAATTCATCATAAAGAAATTGACCGTAGTCGTTTTTCTTATGATTAGTTTGGTATGTCTCCCATTGATAAAAGCGGCTTGGGATTTCATGTAGAAATTGGCTAGGCCCATTAAATTTCAAACTTCCCCAAAGCATACGACCTTGGGCAAATGTTATCGTGAGTTGCCTCATCGCTCTCGTCATGGCGACATAAAAGAGCCTTCTCTCTTCCTCTACTGCTGTAGGGCCAATTTCAAGGCTTTTGTAAGAAGGAAAGATATTTTCTTCAGCTCCAATTAAGAAGACATAAGGATACTCTAGACCTTTAGAACCATGGACAGTCATTAATGAAATAACCTCGCCACTTGCTTCTTCTGTAGTGGTATCGAGAGTGATGGTTTCAAGGAATTTTACAAGATTAGGCTCAGTCTCGGATTCCTCAAATTGAGTGATGGCGCTCATTAATTCTTCTAAATTTTCTAATCTGACCGCTCCCTCATAGGTTTTGTCAGCTTTCAGAAAATCGTAATAGCCTGATTCGTTTAGCAATTTTTCATAACTAAGTGTCGGTGTATGTACCTGGCCTTCTAGAACTTGGACTTCTTGAATCAGGTGCACAAGTTGATTAACTGCACTCTGAACCTTACCAGAAAGCCCTAGATGTTTAAATTCTAATGGATTCTCAACAATTTTCTCTACCAACTCAAAGAGCGAGAGTTGAAGGCGAACGGCTTCATCCTCAAGTTTTCTTAATGAAGTTGCTCCTACCCCCCTGGCAGGAGTATTTATGATTCGAGTCAAGGCGAGTGAATCTTTCTTATTCACGACGACTCTCATATAAGAAATCATATCCTTGATCTCTTTACGATCATAGAACTTAATTCCGGCAACAACTCGGTAAGGAAATTTTTCTTTCCTTAATGCATCCTC
>CANFNX010000085.1 GCA_947448495.1 Bacteriovoracaceae bacterium
AACTCACTGGGTGATGCAACCACAAGACGATAAAAAGAAAAAAACCACGATCGATTATAAAAACATGAAGTTTAATACCAGCTTCAAGGCCAATCACTTCACCCAACAAAATCTGACGGATTATTAATGAAAACATTTTTGATCGCACTATTATTTCTTTCAAGTTTCTCAGTTTGGTCTCAGGTCAAAACAGAAGTCTCGGGCAATCTTGAGGCCCAGGCAAGACACTCCTGGAACGGAGAGGCGGCGAAGACGGATCTCGCCCAAAATTGGGACCAGGAAGATTTCTATATGTTGTATGGAAATTTAAATGGAAAAATGCAATTCAAAGAGTCACGCCTTGAGGCCAATGTCTTTGGCCGCCATGCTCAATCTGATCTCTACAGAGAGCGGGGAGCTCCTTACCCACCATTCTATGCTCAACAAATGTACACCTTTCCTAATAAGCTCGTCGCTCGTGAAGTATTCAATCTCTCTCAAGAGCATCAAGGTGATAACTATAAAAATCAGTACATTCTGAATAAACTCTATTACGAATGGGACTATGAAGAACATCGCTTTATGGCCGGACGAATTTATATTAACTACGGATTAGGCGAAATTTTCAATCCCATTAACCCTTTCAATCAACCTACGGGTCTTACGACCATTCAACAGGTCGCTCAGGGTAATGATGGTTTTAATTTCACTTTTTACAAAAATGACAAACACACCATCGATTTTTATATCTTAGGTGACAAAAGCATCAATGGGTATGATGGCCAAATTCAAAAAACCATTTGGGCCCATGGTGAGTACCAATATTCTAATGATCTTCAATTTGATTACGTCATTGGAGAAGATCAGAATCGCGACAAATTAGGGGGCCAGGTCCGCTATAACTTTGCAGAGGCCATGGTCTTTATGCAAACCCTCTACCAAACGGCCTATACTGACCGTAGCAATTCCCACAATCTCTGGGATGCCATGCTAGGTTATGACCAGCAAATCACAAACAAATGGCATATTAGAACCGAAGGTGGATATCAAAAGAAAAACCGCTTTGCGAATCCGACTACGATTAATGATCGGTTTCTTCCCTCGGAGTATTTTATTGCCATCGCCAATCAGTACGACATTCATCCTTTAGTCAAGGTTGGCGCCACCATCGTGAATGATATTAAAAGTGGTTTTACCTATTTAATTTCAAGAAATACTTTTAATATCGGCCAGAGCAGTGAAGCTGAAATTTTTGCCTACATCCCGGCAGCAAAAGGTTCTCATATTGAGAATCCAGCGCAAAAACTTGTCACTACCGATGTGGGTATGGCGCTAAGAACATTTTTTTAGATTAAAGTATGTCTGATAAAGAAGAAGAATTTAAACAAGTCAAAAAAGTCAAAGAGGCCTTAAATAAGGTCTCTCCCAGTTTTTGCTTGGCCAAATGGATCCAGGTGACTGTGCATCTTCAGAATGGTTTTACCCATTCATGCCATCACCCAACTCCTCACAAAATTCCTCTCACAGAATTATCTCAAGATCCTTCCGCTCTTCATAATACAGTAGCAAAGAAAATCGCTCGTCAGCAGATGAAAAAAGGTGAAAGGCCAGCTGAGTGCGGATATTGTTGGAATGTGGAAGATGCTCATCCTGACAATTTGAGTGATAGGGTCTTTAAATCATCTGAAAAATGGGCGAATCCTTATTTTGAAAAGATCAAAAACGCTGACCCCCTTGAGCCGGTTAATCCTTCCTATCTCGAGGTTAGTTTTGGAAATGAGTGCAATTTTAGATGTGGGTACTGCTCACCCTATGTTTCCTCCGCCATTATGGCCGAACATGTGAAGCATGGGCCCTATAGCATGGTGGGCGGTTATGGGATTGATCAACTCAAAGAATCTGGTCATTATCCTTATGGAAAGGATGAGTTTAATCCCTACGTCGAGGCGTTCTGGAAATGGTGGCCCGATTTAAATAAAGATCTCAAAGTTTTCAGAATCACCGGTGGCGAGCCTCTGCTTAATCCTAATACCTTCCAATTTCTCGAACATCTCAAAAAACATCCCATGCCTGATTTAGATTTAGCGATTAATAGTAACCTAGGCATCCCTGAGAAAACTCTTCAACGCTTCATTGATGATATCAAATTCATCACCGAGAATAAGCTTGTCAAAAGCTTCCAGCTCTACACGAGTGTCGACACCTACGGAAAAAATGCAGAGTTTATTCGATTTGGACTGAATTATGATCAGTATATGAAAAATGTCAGACACTTTCTGAGAGAAGTGAAAGATGCCGAACTCATCTTTATGTGCACCTATAACGTTTTTTCAGTCATTCATTTCTCAAAATATCTGGAAGAAGTAACAGAATTAAAACTTCAATATTTAAATGATAAAGGATGGACGCGGGTGCATTTGGATACTCCTTATCTCAAAGATCCAGTCTATTTATCCTGTTACATCCTCAATGAACAATTTTGGCCTTATATTGAAAAAGACCTGGCCTACCTTAAGCAGAATGCATTAACCCCACAGGGTGTCCAACTGTATTACGATCATGAAATTGGCAAATTTGAGCGAATTCTTAATTGGCTTAAAGGACTGAGCGAGAGTCAGCATCGAGATGGCAATCGTATTCTCTTTGCCCGTTTTATCGCTGAATTTTGCAAGCGAAAAGAAATCAACTTTGAAGATTATTGCCCAGACTATCTGGATTTTTTAAATTATTGTAAATCTCTAGATTCCCAAAATACCTAAAACTTTTTTGGCCTTTGCAAACTCGTCACCGCTCGCAATAAGGAAGTAAAGTTTCATCAGCCTTTCAAGATGCGTTTTCATATTTTCAAGGGTTAACCAATATCTTTGTGTATAGAGCCCCCAAAGCTCCCAATCAATTTGTCGCTTTAAAATAAGCTTTTCGAGTGAAGACAGTTGCCCAATAAAAATCGGATTGTGTACTTCATCAGACCAATAGTCTTGATGCGGGTATAGCACTTTAAAATAGGGATGAAGCTCGGTTTCAAAAAATTTGAAGTCATGGTTTTTTTTAAGTTGAACAAAATTCCTTAAGGCTTCAATCAACTGAGGAGAATCCAAGAAATGCTGCTCTAAAATCCATTGAAGCTTTTCTTCATTAAAAAGACCCCTATCATGAATCCCTAATTGCTCAAGGTGCTGCTTCCACTTCTTTTGGCGAATCTCTGAAGAGGTCACTAATTGTTTATCTGATTGCAGGAGCCTTAACAAGAATATGATTTTATCTACACCTTTAAACTTGTTAGAGTTGTCTGGAATCAGTTCACTTAGAATAGGATCTCGTTCTTTCTCATAGTGGTTGATAAAATGTGAGATGATTTCAAGATGTTGACGATTATATAAATTCAACTCTCCCAAGAAAGGCCACTTTTTTTTCTGCTCTTTTAAAAACAACTTTAGTCTAGCATGGTCAATTTCCGAATCTGTTAATAATGTCAAATCAAGATCACTCACTCCAAAAACAAATGAGCCCAAACAGACACTATTTCGAATCCATAATGTCGAAAGTGAAAACAGTTCCTGAACCTTGGTTTGAGACTCAAGCTCGGCCATGGAGTAAGGAAGTCTCGCCAACCACCTTGGCATGAACTGATCTGCCTTCCAAAGAATTGTTTTGATCATCAAGCTTACCTAAAATAGCACTTTTAATTAGTTTTTCTTAATTCTAGCATGAGTCCCGCTTGGATGGATGAAATGCATCTTCCCACCAGCACTGGTTTGCCTCCTATACCATCCCCTTGTACATTTTCCTTTTTCTTTTGGTGCTTCGCCCCAATCTCAGTATCTTCGTCTCATTTTTTATGCTGCTACTCGCCAGGACTCTACTTGTTTGCCTGACCGCACCTGCTGGTTACTTCAAATATCTCTACCCTTTATGGCTCTTTGCACCATTCTGTCTGTTTGTCTTTGTAGCCGAGAGGAGAGCCTCGTTGACAAAAGAGGCCTGAGCGATTACAACCCTATGATCTATTTAACTCACCTAGGGCCAAAAGCAGGAGCGATCCTCCCCGTCAGGTGGTATTGTCTAAGGAGTTCTCATGTACAGTGTTGTGGAAATCAAAGGTCACCAGTACAAGCTTAAAGCTGGCGACATGATTGACGTTGAAAAAATCGAAGCTGAAGAAGGTAAAACTCTTGAGTTCGGTTCAGTATTAATGATTGGTGGAACAAAAACTATTGTTGGTGCTCCAACAGTTAACGGTGCCAAAGTAACAGCTCAAGTTGTTAGACAAGGCCGCGGTCGTAAGTTTTTCGTTCTTAAGCGTAAGCCAGGTGCTTACCGTAAGAAAAACGGTCACCGTCAAGCTTACACAGCTCTTCTTATCACTGAGATCGCTGATGGTCAGGGTGGCGTAAGCAAAGCTGAAGCAAAAGCTAAGAAGTAATAACAAGAATTAAATTTTAGGAGATACGATATATGGCACATAAGAAATCGGGTGGTAGTACATCTAACGGACGTGACTCGAACCCAAAAATGCGTGGTGTAAAAAAATTCGGTGGTGAGCTTGTTGAAACAGGTATGATCATCGTTCGTCAAAAAGGAACTAAGTTCCACCCTGGAAATAACGTAAAAATGGGTCGTGACTTCACGATCTATGCTATGTGCCCAGGTAAAGTGAAATTTGGCTTTTACAATAAAAGCACAAAAATCATCTCTGTTGTTCCAGCTTAATTGATCTTTAAAGATTGTTAGGATACAGAGGGGGAGCTAGAAATAGCTCCCCCTTTTTGTTTTAGTACGTCGTGATGACGGTGTGGTATTTATGAAGTTTATTGATGAAGTCGACATTGAAGTAGTTTCTGGCGAAGGCGGTAAAGGCTTCGTTGGGTATCGTCGTGAAAAATACGTGCCTTTGGGTGGACCTGATGGCGGCGACGGCGGTAATGGTGGAAACATCATTTTCCAAGGTGATGAAGGTCTTAATACTCTCCTTCACTTTAGAGGCTTAAAAACCTTTAGAGCTGATGAAGGGACCAACGGAGCTGGCTCAAATATGACTGGGGCCAATGGTCCAGATCTTATATTAAAAGTCCCGGTGGGAACTCTTATTTATAATAAAGAAACAGGTGACCTCATCTGTGACATTACCGAACATGGACAGCAATTCACGGCAGCTGAAGGTGGACGCGGAGGAAAAGGAAATGCCTTCTTCAAATCCTCTACCAATCAAGCTCCACGCTTCGCTCAGAACGGAGAACCTGGAATCTCTATCAGCATCCATCTTGAACTTAAGCTTCTAGCCGATATCGCTTTGATTGGACTTCCTAATGCAGGAAAATCAACTCTCATCAGTGCCATCAGTGCCGCTCGTCCTAAGATTGCTGATTATCCCTTCACGACCCTTGAGCCAAACCTAGGTGTGGTTCAGTTGGGTGAAAAGACTCTTGTCGTGACTGATATTCCAGGACTCATTGAAGGAGCTGCAGAAGGCAAAGGCCTAGGAGTTAAGTTTTTAAAGCATATTGAAAGAACTTCGGCCCTGGTTCATCTCGTCGATTGCTCTATGTTTTTGGAAGAATACGAAGCGATTGAAGCCTATATGACAGTGCGAGAAGAGCTTGAGAAGTTCAACCCTGATCTTTTAAATAAAAAAGAAATCGTTTGTTTAACGAAAATCGATGCCATGACGGAAGATGAAATTGAAAAGTTTCGCTCGAGCATGGAATTACAACTAGATCGCAAGGTGTTGCCTATCTCAGGTGTCTCAGGCCGAAATATTGATCTCCTGAAGCAACTCATGCTAAAAACCAAAGAAATTATCGACGAAGAAAGGAATAAAGAGGCGTAACCATGGCCATTAACGAATACGTACAAACTGAAGTTAACAAAATTATTTCAAACACATCTTTTGAATTCCCGCTTAATCATGCCATGTCAGCCGCTTGGGTGATGGCCAATTTCAAAGGTGATAATCTCAAAATTTTTGATCTCAAAAAATCCAGCTCTCTTTGTGATTATTCCATTCTTGCTACGGCTCAAAACGCCACTCAGGCAAGAGCAATGGCAGATGAAATTTCAGCTAATTTGAAAAATCATGGCGCCTCTATTGTAAGTTATGAAGGTTATGAATCGGCTGATTGGATTCTGGTTGATACGGGAGATATTATTGTCCATATCTTCAATGGACCGGCCCGAGATGTGTATGATCTCGATCTTGTCTTAGTCAAAAATCCTCAGGTCAAAATTCCAGATGAATTCTACTTTGGGAAGCCAACTACGATCTCTGGAGAAAAGCCAGATCTTAAAGGTTATTTCTAAGCTATGGCCCGCCAGATTCATCTTATCGTGGTGGGCAAACTCAAAGACTCTCATCTTGAAGCGATTGAAGCGGACTATCTTAAACGCATCAATAATCCTGAACTCCTGATTCATGAAGTGAAGGCTTCTGCCGAAAATAAAGAAGCCGAAGGTGAAGCCATTCTCAAAAAGGTCAAGGATCTTGGCGGTGGTCACTTAGTCGCGATGAGTGAATGGGGAAAGCGCTATACTTCTGTCGCCTTTGCGGAGTGGAGCGGAGCTTTAATTGAGCGATCAAATCGCGTTATCTTTATTATTGCTGGAGCTGAAGGTTTTTCAAGTGATGTTCTCCATCTTTGCCAAGAGCGTCTCTCCCTTTCCGAGCTGACTTTCCCCCATAAATTAGCGAGAATACTCCTGGTAGAACAATTATACCGGGCCCAAACCATTCGCTCGGGACACCCTTACCATAACTAGGGATAAACTATGCATTCGATTCAAGGCCTGAGCCCAAGAGTTCTTCTGATGATTCTTGATGGCTTCGGACAAAATCCTAAAGACCTCAAAAATGCGATTACTGCTGCCCACAAACCAGTACTGGATGATCTCTTTGCTCACTACCCTTTCACCACCATTCAACCCGGTGGCGAAGCTGTCGGACTCCCCAAAGGTGTAGCTGGAAACTCTGAAGTCGGTCACATCAATCTTGGGGCCGGTCGTCCTGTACGCCAAGATCTCGTTCGGATTAATGAAGCCATTGAAAAAAACACGCTCGAAGATATGCCAAAGATGAAAGAGCTTATCGAGAAAGCGAAGGCCGGCTCTAAACGCATTCATCTCATGGGCCTTCTTTCTGATGGTGGTGTTCACTCGCATATTAATCACCTGAAAGAAATTTTAAAAATCCTCACTCCACATTCTGATCTTCGCATTTACCTTCATGCCTATATGGATGGTCGAGACACCGCCAAAGACAAAGGTGTCCAGTATGTGAAGGACATCCTACAAACTCCGGGATTTGTGTTTGCGAGTATGCAAGGTCGATCCATCGGAATGGATCGCGATCGTCGTTGGGAAAAAATTGAACACGCTTATAAAATGATGACAGGCTCAGGAGAAAGAACTCTCCTCAAACCAGAGGCCTATGTTTTAGATGAATACAAAAAAGGTCTCTTTGATGAATTCATCACTCCAGTTCTTTTTAATGAAGATGGGGCGATTAAAAATGGCGACTGTATGTTCTTTTTTAATTTTCGACCAGATCGAGCCCGCCAGATTAGCTTGGCCTTCAATGATAAGCACTTCAGCGAATTTCCCGTACCGGTCAAGCCAAGTTACTACCTGTGTATGTCTCCCTATATTCCTGACGAATGCCCAGACCTTCCCATTCTTTTTGATAAAGAAAAAGTGAAGGGCACTCTGTCTGAGTACTTATCGAGTAGAGGTAAAAAGCAATTTAAAATCGCTGAGACAGAAAAATATGCTCATGTGACGTATTTTTTTAATGGTGGTGAAGAAACGCCCTTTGAGGGTGAAGAGCGCTGCCTCGTGGCCTCTCCTCGCGACGTGAAAACTTACGATGAAAAACCTGAAATGAGTGCTTTTGAGGTGACGGATAAACTCCTCACTGCTCTTGAAAACAAAAGCTTCAGTTTTTACCTCGTGAATTATGCGAATGCTGACATGGTCGGGCACACAGGAAATTTTGCGGCTGCCGTTAAAGCAGTTGAAGCTCTTGATGTATGCGTGGGAAAAATTAAGGCAAAGTGCGATACAGAAAATATCACACTCATCATAACTGCCGATCATGGAAATGCCGATCAGATGGTTTATGAAGATCAACAGGTTCATACCTCGCATTCCGATGCAGAGGTTCCTTTTTGTATTGTTCATCCCAAACTTAGGGATGTGGATATAATGATTCATAAAGAAAGTGCCGTTAAGGCTCTTAAAGATGTGGCCCCTACAGTGCTTAAGGTGCTGAACCTACCTCGACCAGAAAGTTTTACTGGCGAGCCTATTTTTTCTTAAGGATGGATTTATGAGCTTTACCCATATTGGTTTACTTTGCTCTGGGGGAGATGCCCCAGGAATGAACTGTGCGATTCGCGCGGTGGTGAGAACTGCCATTTACCATGGCATCAAAGTCACAGGGATCAAACGAGGCTACGCGGGTCTTTTGCGTGGAGAATTCACACCGATGAATTTATCCAGCGTCGGTAATATCATCCAGCGTGGGGGGACGATCCTTCAAACATCACGTTGTCCTGAGTGGATGAAAAAAGAATTTCGTGCCAAAGCGGTCGATATTCTCAAACACCAAGGGATTGAGGCCCTAATTGTGATTGGGGGAGATGGTTCTTTTAATGGAGCGATGGCACTGTGGAATGAACACCAGTTTCCCGTCGTCGGAATTCCTGGAACCATTGATAATGATATATCTGGAACAGAATACACAATCGGTTTTGATACGGCCGTTCAGACGGCGATTGAGGCGATTGATAAAATTCGCGATACGGCCCATTCACATGCTCGTACCTTTCTGGTGGAAGTGATGGGACGAAACTCATCTGCCATCGCCCTCAAAGTTGGGGTGTGTACTGGGGCGGAAAATATTCTTCTCAATAACGAAAAAGTAAATCATCAAAAATTATCCGATGATATTCAGCGAGGAATGGCCAGAGGCAAAGACTCTTCCATTATCGTGGTTGCTGAAGGTCCTACCGCCGGAAGAAGTTATGATATTCAAAATGTTCTCAAGGATATGTACCATCTTGATGCCCACGTGGCGATCTTGGGGCATATTCAACGAGGTGGATCTCCAACATCAAATGATCGCTTCATCGCCTCACAAATGGGCAATATGGCCGTTCAATCATTGATTGATGGAAAATATCCAACCGTGACCGTGGTGAGATCTGGAAAAGTTCTTATGGCCCCACTGTCGGAATGCACGTCGAAGGCCGATAATAACCTGGAAGAATTCCAGAAGCTGGCCGAGACGCTTTCTATTTAACTCCAAGAGCGATTTTAATCGCCTTGATGTCGCTTTCATTCACTTCTTTCAAGACGGCGGCCCGCAGATATTTATTCAAGAGTGTCTGATACTTTTGGCCTGTTCGTTCAGCCTCATCTTGTAAGGCCTCGTAGATATCGTAGTCAATAAAGGTATTCACCCGAATTTTTAGTTCACTTTTGGGTGCTTTTAGCGCCTTCTTTATATCTCTGGCAAAGTCCTTATGAAATTGCTCATCTGAAGTGGGAAAGCCACGCTTCTTTGAATTCTTTTTCATGCAACCTCGTCAATTTTTGAATTTCTTTGATCTCGAATAAATAAAACCCATGATTCTCAACAATTTCAAAACTATCCAACCAGATCTTAGCTTTTCGCCCCTGATACTCCACATGAATATGCATCCTTGACTCTTCACGGGAATAAAAGAAAAAACGGAAGCCATAAATCATCAAAATAGTGGGCATCCCCAAACTCCTCTCAATATACACATATTATACACACTCGTCAATCGTGCCTAAGCAAAGCTTAATTCCGTAATAGATCCAAAGAGATCCTTCCCATCTATGACCCCATTGGGGGTTTCAACGACTTTTGAAGCAATTAGGTGAAGCTTGTTCTCATCACAAAGATCGACCACCATGGAATCAATCGGCTCACTCACTTCTCCGCTGGGAGTGAGGGAACCTACAGCGAAGCAATTATCAAGTTTTGAGATGGGAAGAAGGCCAGCAAGATACCAATAATGAAGAAGCAGTGGATACTCAAGCCATTTCACCGATGAGCTTTCCAAATCACCAAGTTCGTCGGTGAGCTCTACATTGAGGACAAAACGCTTGAGAGGGATTTGCAGCTGACGGGTGCGAGTGACAAAAACAATCTTCTCTTTGATTTGTTTGCCATATTTTCCGAGACCATTAATTTCAAGTCCTGGAACACTTTTAGTGGCATATCCAAAAAGTGTCACAAGAGCTGGGCCTTTTTTGGTGAAGTAGCAAGTTTGTAGTTGAGTTTCCATGAGTAACCTCCGTAGAGGTAGTCATTACAGAAATCAGGCCAAGCTAAAAAATGATAAGCAGTTGAAAGGATTAAGGGAGTGACTCAAAGTAGCAATTTAGTTCCTTGATCCCCTTCTCACTTTTCGTGATGGAGGCATGAACGATGTCTAAGCGCCTGGCCACTTTCTGTTTCATTTCTGAACAACTCAGTCTTGCTTCACGCTCACAAAGTCGTCGATCAGCAATTTTCACACACTGGTATTTAAAAATAACTTTTTTACCACTGTGACAGATCACCTGCTTTGAGTCCTTATCGACATAGGCCCTAAGATAATAGGGATCACTTGCCATTTCTTTTTCACAAAAATCAGCGACCGCAATTTTCTTTCCCATACAATCTAACTCATTGGCCGAAACGACTTCGATCAACGGAGATTCATGGCGAACCATCTTGGAGCAAACAGTCTGAAAAGAAAACGAAGCTTTATCGGTGGTGGTCACTTCATCTAAGATGACGTTGGAGAAAGCGAGAGAGGAGAAAAAAAATAGAAAAATCGGCATAAAAAAGGGTGCCCGAAGGCACCCTGAAAATCAACTTTTAACTATTAACCTGGCCACATTCCGCGAAGTCTCATCGCCCCTTGGAGACGATCAAGGGAAGCAATGAAAGCAGCTTGCTTCATGTTCACTTTATATTTTTCTTTGCAGACCCAAACCTTTTCAAAGGAAAGCTTCATAATGTCATGGAGCTTCGTATTTACAGTTTCAAGGTCCCAGAAGAACATTTGCATCCCTTGAACCCATTCAAAGTAAGAAACAATCACACCACCAGCATTACAAAGAATATCTGGGATAATAAGTCCACCACGGTCAGTGATAATATCCACTGCTTCGTGAGTGAGAGGACCGTTTGCCCCTTCGGCAATAATTTTAGCTTTTACTTTGTGAGCGTTCTCTTTAGTCACCACACCATCAATCGCAGCAGGGATAAGAATATCCACATCAAGCTCAAGAAGTTGTTCATTAGTGATATGCTCAACACCTGGAAGTTCGCGAAGAAGTTTACGCTCTTTCACCCAGCTTACACATTCTTTAATGTTCAAGCCTTTTGGATTGTAAATCGCCCCAGACACATCTGAGATGGCTACAATTTTTGCCCCTTGAGCATCAAGATCTTCAGCTGCAGGAACACCCACTTTACCAAAACCATGAATAGCAACCGTCGTTGAATTGGTAATCTTTTTATTCAATTTTTCATAAGCAAAGTTGATACAGAAAACAACACCTTTACCAGTTGATTCTGCACGACCAAGAGATCCACCAATGGCGATTGGCTTACCAGTCACCACTCCAGGAACAGCATAACCATTGAGCTGTGAGTAAGTATCCATCAACCACGCCATTGTTTGTCCATCAGTTCCGATATCTGGAGCTGGAACATCTTTATCCGGGCCAATAATCATGGCAATTTCTGTTGTATATCGACGAGTCATCGCTTGAAGTTCGGCGCGAGACAAATCATTAGGATCAACTTTGATTCCCCCCTTAGCACCACCAAGAGGTAGACCAACGAGAGCACACTTAAAAGTCATAAGCATTGCAAGAGCAGCCGTTTCCGAAAGACTGACATGTGGATGAAAACGAATACCGCCCTTACCTGGGCCCAAGGTCATATTGTGCTGAACGCGGTAGCCTTCAAAAACTTTTACTGTACCGTCATCGAGACGAACAGGAACTGAAACCTGAAGTGCGCGTTTTGGATACTTCAAACGCTCAAGAACGTTTGGATCCATGTTCATCTTGGTCCCAGCTGATTCAAGTTGGGAGTACGCATCTTGGAAAAATGGACTCTCGAAGAGACTCATAACAACTCCAATGTAGAAGTGAAAAATGTGGGGTTATACTACTCAAGGAGGTCTTTTCAGGCTAGGAAAATTCAGGAAAATTAGAACTGCTTGGCGTAAAGCAGCATGAGCGTATCATCTTGAACATCCGTTCTAGGGTTATTTGTTCTGGTGTAACGCGCATAAAGATTTTCCACAATGTGCTTATCGACTGAAGAAAAATACTCCCCTGTTTGGGCATAATAGTTAAACATCGCCCTGACTCCAATTGAATCATAGGTCTGCTGAACGTTGACTTCAGTTCGACCGTTCACTCCCACCCAAGCGCGGGCATAAGCAAAAGGTGTTTTGAAACCAACCACCACTAAACCTTGGTCAAGTCTCGGTTGAAAAATAAAAGTCGTTTGTTTCCACAAATTAAATTCTTTTGATCTCATTGCTTCTGGAAGAAATTTATCGCTGGTAGATTTTCCATTTTTCTTCTTAAAGCGCGACTCCAATTCATCAATGGTATCAACTTCGTTTGAGGCACGGTACTCTTGATACCATGTATTTGGAATATCTTTGAGAGGCTGCTCACCTTTAGCGCGCAGATAGCGAAAATATTTATTGTTAAGATAGTTCCACTTTTCCCTTTGAGTCGGTACATAAAATGGGGAGCCCGCCATGTTAATTTGCAAACCATATTGATCAGCAAAAATTTGGTTATCACTCCAAATTTTAATTTGGTTTCTTGCCTTAACAACGTCCTCACTCTTGTCGGAAGAGATATACTGTTGATAAAAAGAAACTTTGTTATCAACTGGCTTCACAATCACATCATCATCAGGAACATGACTAGCGGGAAGACGCTTTTGAGATTGGGCCAAACTAAGCGTTGAGAGTCCTAGGACTCCCAAAATAACTAGCTGTCTAAAAGCTAGATACCCCTTAGTTTTTGACCAAAACTTATACATAAATCACTCTTTGGAAAACGATCTAACCCATTATAATCACGGTTAAACTTCTAGTTTTTCAAAGCCCTCTTGGCTTGTATGGAGCAAGAGCAGTGCCAAGAGGATGTCATGGGGAATTTAGGGCCTGAAAACAAAAAGGCCCTCTTTCGAGGGCCTTTTCTTAGTGAATCCGTTCACCTACTAATTCCTTCATCATTTCCTTGGCGCGAGCCTGAAGTTTGGGATCCTTCATTTGGGTCTTTAAAACCTTCATGAGTTTCTCAACTGAATCATCTCTTTTCTTTTTAGGCTTTTCGATTTTAAGCTGTGAAATGATACGCTTCAACTGAAGACGCTTCGTAATTTCACCCGCCAAAATTTTCTCTTTGATTTCATCTTTAAATTCGTTCTTAGGAAGCTCGTCCCATTCAAGAAGAACATACTTTTCAGAATTGAATTTTTTAGCTGCTTCTTTAATGTCTGTAGGAAGTTTTGCAATCATCAAACAGCGGTGAACTTCAGATTTTGAAATTCCTAATGCAGCAGTAATTTTTCTTTCGGAAGTTCCAGTTAGTTTTTGATATCCATAAATAGAATCTGCTTGGTCGATGTAGTGAAGCTCTTCTCTTGCTTGGTTTTCAGAAAACTGAATCGCCATCAACTCTTCTTTCGTTTTATTTTCAAGAATAAAACAAGGAGCTTCAGGCATTTCAATTAAGCTCATCGCGCGGAAACGGCGCTCTCCGCAGATCAAAACAAATTTGTCGCCTTCACGATGAAGAACTAATGGCTGAATAAGGCCATTGATCTTGATATTTTCTGCTAATTCACGAAGAGACTCGTCATTAAATTTTGTTCTTACCTGCTCACGAACTTCAATATCCTTTAAATGGATATTCGCAAGTTGAGCTCCTCTGAGTAATTTCTGATCGTTAGCGCGCAAAATCTTTTCATCAATTGCACCTGTAATATCAGTCACTCTACGTTCGCGTTTCGAAATGCGTGCGGAAAATTCCTTGGCCATGGCCTCTCTCCCTTTACGTCTTTATTTTAAAAAATTAATTTAAACCTAATGAATTCCAAAGAGCTTGATAGTCATTCTTGCCCTTCGAATTATTGTTGAACATGAACACTGGCTTTTTCATCGCCACCGATTCTTGCATATCAACCAAATTGCGAATAGTCGGCGTGACGTTGAATGAC
>CANFNX010000086.1 GCA_947448495.1 Bacteriovoracaceae bacterium
CTTCCATGGTTACTGAAGATTGGAAATCTAAAAAACCAGAAAATGAGAACTTCAGTTTTATGCCTGCCAAGTCAATGTCCTACTCTGTAAAACTCTCACTCATTAAAACAGAAGATCTGGCACCTATTGAGCACTAACGAATAAAGCCACAACTCATCATCGCAGTCATGAAAGAGTTATGAGACCAAGTGAGATCAACTGCTCCTTGCATGAGACCATTTTCATGATGAAATTGCTCAGAGAGATGACCTTCACGATCAGAATGGAAGAGTACTCTTTGAAATTGCTTTTCAATTAAGTCATCTTGTTTTTTAGGATTTTGTTTTAATTGTTTTTTGAGTTGGCAGTAATACTCACCCAACGCCATCGTTGAAAGAAACCAAGGATTGCCCGTTTTAGTTGTTTGGTAGCCATCATAGCGATCTTCAGGATACCGGCCAAGACTTATACCTAAGTCATTATAAAGACGATTTACGGCATACAAATCGGCAAAAGATTTTATTAATGATTTCACGTAAACAACAACAAAGGGATCATTGAGTCGAAAAAGATTTTGGTAGGGAGAAGTATGAATAAGCCCTAACAAAGGGGCAATATCTAAACCTGAATTCTTATAACCTAAAGTCGATGACCTCTCGATTGAAACTAACAAACCAACTCTTTCATCTAAAAAATGATCTTTAATAAATTGCCCAATTTTTATTGATTCTTGTTGGTAAAATTCAGATGCACCCAGATCATTCATCTCTTGAGCAAAAAGAGCTCCTTCTTGCAAGGCCACATGTTGAGAAAGAAGTGTATAGAAATGCATCCCCTTCTCTTCTTCCCACAAATCAAAACTAGACTCTCTCCAATGATGGGCGACATATTCTAGATCTTTTTTGATGACTGAATCGGCCGGTAAATGCCCATGATAGAGAGTTTTAAAAATAAGATCACTATCACCCTCTTTTAAGAGGATTCTAGCAAATTTTATCATCGCCAATGCCCGTAAAGCAGGCCCATCATTTTGAGGACGCCCCCATGCACCCGTAAAACCAGAACCATCAATATTGTATTTTGGCTCACCAAGCCCCGAAAAGGTCGGTAGATTTTGTCGATATTCCTCAGCATAAACCCACTGAACAATCTTACTTTTAATTGAACTCTTTTTGGTTATCTCATAATAATCAATAAGGCTTTTCATGGTTAATGAAGTGTCTCGGACCCAATCATAATAGTAATTCGGCGCCTCACGACTAGGACTGGCAACGACCATACCAGGTCTGACGTCTGGCCTAGAGGCATTTGAGAGAACAATCAATAAACTATCAGCGAATTGCTGTTCTTTTGTTGGGATGGCGGCAAAAGCATGGCCAATGATGAAGAAAAATAAAAACAATTTCATAATAAATCCTTCACTTCAACAGAAGAAAATTGTTCAATCTCAGAAAATTTAAACTTTTCACTGTAGCCTATGATAAAACCACCGCCACCAGCGCCACACAACTTCAATATATAATCTCCAGACTCTAGCCCTTTTAACCATGGTCCACGCATTTGAGTCGGAATCATTTCTGGAAAATATTCCCATTGAAACTTTGAAATCAACCACAGATGGTGGGAAAGTCTCTGCCTTTGTCCCTTTAGAAGCTCTTCGATTGCGTAGTTCACTTCGCGAGATAAAACCTCAGCACAACCACGTTTGAATTCAGGATCCTTAAGTTTTTCCTGGTAGATACTGACGAGAGGTCCAGTGTTTCTTGGTTTACCGGTATTGAGCAGAAAAAAACCATCCACATTTACGTTGTGCTCGAGCGGCTCAACCTCATCGAAATGATGAATCAATAATGGTTTTTGAATCAAGCTGACTAAGGGATCGATTCCAGAACTGGAGCCATGAAAATAATCTTCTAACCTTGCAAGAATTAACTTATCACCTTGGAGGCTACCAGTAGATGTTCCATATTGTTTAAAAAGAGCAGCTATCAGCGCCCCAGAGCTGCCAAGCCCATATCCATTCGGAATCGATGATTTAAACCAAAGTCCTTTTGCAAAATCTTCTACTAAAAGATCCATGCGCAGCTGCTTCAGAGAATCATGCTCAAGAAATGATTTCAAAACAGTTCGAGATGCCGAACACGCCTCCGAAGAGGTGTCCTCATAACTCCATTCACCAAAAAAAGATTCGTGAGGAATCGCTAGAGCTTTAGATCCATTAAGGATTGTATATTCACCGAATAATAAAATCTTTGAGGGAAATTGGTGATTCGCTAGCATTTAACTGGGCCCTCACCAACTTTATCATCAATAATTAATTCGCTGAAGGGGCGCAATTCATTTGAAATGAAAGTATAAATTTTCTCTCGATAAGAATCGGGATAGATCAAATGCAAATTAGGACCAGCATCTAATGTAAAATAAACAGGTAAACGAGTTTCTTGTCTAAATAACCATATCGCCTCAATAGCCTTGAGTGTATTAGGTTTCAATAAAATATAAGGTGAACTAGATGTCATCATGAGCGAGTGTAAAGTGAGTGCTTCTGCCTCGATAATTGGCCCAAGAGATTCAAAATTCCCCTCTTGCAGGTATGAGATCACCCTTGATTGATTAGTTGAGGCCTGGGACAAGCGAGCTTGGGCAAAGGGATGATCCATCATTAATTGATGACCAGAGCGAGAGGATGTAGACTTTTCTTCACCACTCACAACAACCACCGTATCGCATAGTTGATACATCGACTCATGCACCACGACTGGTGTTGCATATAGGTTGAACGGATGATG
The DNA here is from genome assembly GCA_947448495.1 of Bacteriovoracaceae bacterium. GTDB lineage: Bacteria > Bdellovibrionota > Bacteriovoracia > Bacteriovoracales > Bacteriovoracaceae > Peredibacter. The sequence continues at coordinate 2,769 of CANFNX010000086.1, forward strand.
AAGATCTTCATGTCCCCACGAGGTAAAACCTCCATAAAGTGAACGACACGCACTTCCACTTGCAAGTCTCGCCAAAAAACTTGCCTGCCGATAAAATTCATCCGTTGAAGGTACCCCAGATGCTTGATTTAAAAAATCTGCAAATGTCAGAGCAAAAGCTGCCATTCCAGAAGCCGAAGATGCGATACCAGCAGAGTGTGGAAAAGTATTATGGGTTTCAACTTTAATATGGAGTTGATTTAACCAAGGCAGTTCTTGAGAGAGAGTTGTTAAATAATGGTGTATTTTCTGAGCAAATACAGGCTTTTGATGACCATTTAAAAAAAGCTCTACCTCAAGCTTGTCATGAGCTTGAAAAGTGCTCTTCGTTTGAGTCTTGCACTCCTTAAGTGTCATCGACAAAGAAGGATTCGCTGGAATTTGTTGTCCACGCTTTCCCCAGTATTTTACAAAAGCAATATTTGAGGGAGCTTCCCAGGTGCTGGTGAAGGTATTGGGTATAAACTGTTGATAACGACCTAAAAATGAATTCATTAGGACTTCAATATAGGATGTTCTGATCTTACGATCTCAGCGAAAGGAATAAATGTATTAAACCCTTTGGACGAAAAATAATCCCGAGTTTCCGAAGGCGACCGATCAGAGGTTGCAAGAACGAAATCCCCCCCCCAGGCCCCTAAAGACTTAACCTCTCCCCAGAAATCACGAAAATATTTGTCCTTCACTTTTTCATATTTCAAGGATGTAGAAATAATATCTTCATGGGTTGCAATGAGCTTATTGAAGGTTGTTAAAGATTGGGTTGTGACCATTTCCATTGAAATCTGTGAAATATCATTCACCAAAGTAGATTTGCCCTCAATGCGTGATTCTTGATACTTTATGACCTCTGCTTCCGAAGATTGCTTTTGACCTAGATAAATAAAATAGAGATCATCTTTAAATTTTGGATTGAATGAAACATTTTCCCATTGTGGTTTATTGTCATGATTCTTGAATCTAATGGGTCCCATCGCCTGCGCGCAGGCAATATCATATCCCGAACCACCAATCGTATTCTTTAACAACTCAAAAGGACTTACATAGGCCCACTGAGCAACATTATAAATAAATGTGGAACTGGATCCTAATCCCCATTCAATAGGAAATTCAATTTTTGTTTCAACAAAAACATCCATGTCATCGCGAAGAAAATGAGGATTTTGCATTCTCACAGCTTTTAAAACCTGATGGACAAAATCTTGTTTGGCATTATTTTGATCTTTAATCGGTTTAAAATGCCAAAACTCATAATTAGATTCAAACCAAGTTTTACCAGTATGATCAATACTTTTCCAATTTAGGGAAGGTTGATAAGAATGACGGTACTTCACTTTCATGGATTGGCCAACAGTCGTTGGCAAAGCAAGCGCAACGGCTCCATCCATCACAAAGTATTCACCAGACAGCAATAATTTCCCATGGCCATAAAAATATTGTTCTAACATATGTCGTCCTAATGAATGTGTTTAATTGAATCTAAAAAGTTTCTGACAGCTGAGAAAGAAACAACTTTATCCTGAAAATACTCTTTCCCTTTCTCAATCTGAGTCGCGGAGGCACCTAATTGATTAAGTACGTTTAAGAGATGCAACTTCATGTGACCTCTTTGAATCCCCGTCGTTACTAACGATTTGACGGCGCTAAAGTTTTGGGCAAGGCCAACAGCTGCCATCACTTGCATAAGCTCTTCAGCAGAAGGTCGATTCAGTATATTTAAGGAGGTTTTTGCCAGGGGGTGAAGAGACGTAAGTCCACCGACGGTTCCAACGGCAAGAGGTAGTTTCAATGAAAATTTAAAGATTTCATTCTCAAGAGTCACTGAAGACAAAGAGCGATACTGACCATCTCTTGCAGCGTAGGCATGAGCACAAGCTTCAACGGCCCTAAAATCATTTCCCGTCGCCAAAACAACCGCATCGATACCATTCATGATGCCCTTGTTATGAGTCACAGCTCTACTTGGATCCTCATGGGCAATTCTCACAGCAGTCATAAATCTTTGGGCAAAAACATCCGGCGTCATATCGCCACTAAATTGCCCTAGGTCTCTTACAGGGCATTCAACTGAACATTCTACAAGGCATTCCGGGGTGTAATTTGAAAGGATGGACATAATCACATCCACTGTCTTTTCACTGGAACTAAGAAGATCCGATTGCATCACCATGAGCTTAAGTTCAGAGGCCAATTGTTCAAGGATTGAATTTATAAAATTCGCTCCCATTGCATCACATGTATTAAAATTGAGACGTAATTGATAATAATTTTCGATTCTAGAACTCATATCAACAAGATCGAGTGAGAGGATTCCTCCTCCGCGACTTTCCATATTGAGAGTTAAATTTTTTACTGAAGACAGTAGATCCATTTTTTTTGATTCAAACAAATCAAATAACTTTCTCTTATCCCCCTGCCAAAGGAAATGAACTTGACCCACTTTTTTCATAGAAATTACGTTGGACTTAAAACCTCCACGATTGAGCCAAAATTTGGCCCCTAAAGAAGCAGCAGCAACAACGGAGGACTCTTCAATAACCATGGGTACTGAATACATCTTACCGTTGATGAGAAAATTTGGAGAAACCCCAAAAGGCATATCAAAATTTGTCAGAGTATTTTCAGAAAATTCATCAAGTCTTTTTTGAATGTCAGGATTTTGATGCCAATAGATAGGCATTTTTTCAACTAACTCAGCTGCTTCGCCCTCAAGCTCACTGGCAAGCCATTTAATTTTCATTTCTTTAGACATTTTTGAAAAACCTGAAACTGCTTTCATGTCATATCCTTTAAATCCAAAATGTGTTTAGCAACTAAGAGTCCCTCACGCATTTGGAGAAATTCTGCTTTTAAATCTTCGTAACCTTTTTGGGCAGGGGCCAGAAGAGCAGAGGCCATTCCAATGAGCGAAGGAGCCTTCAGCCTCATTTTGAGTTCATAACCATCAAGTACATTTTTGACTCCGCCAGAAATAATAAATTCTTTACCATGAATAGGCAGAGCATTGAGAATATCAATCATCTCAGCTGCTGTATGACCGACATTAATAAAAGGCTTTTTATGCAAATGTGATTCAGAATTACGCAGGCTCTCAAGAAGAGAAAAATTAGTACCACCATAAGCACCGAATTCAATACCATGAATTGGTAGCTTTAAGAGAGCAGCAAGTGATCGAGGTCCAAGTCCTTGACCAACCTCTTTAACAATAACAGGATAATCATTATCTTCTAGGAACCTTTGTAGTATCTCAAAGGCACTTAGTTCAAAACGATCCCCACCGGGCTGAAACCATTCTTGCAACGGATTAAGATGAATGATAAGGCCATTGGCCTCAAGTTCCTGCAGTAGTTCTCGTAATTGATGAGAACGATTCTGAATTATTAATTCACCAACTTGAGCAATTCCCATATTTGCAAATAAGGGCTGATCTCCCAAAAATGGTCTCACTTTGAAATCCGCTAAACGGTCACGAGAATCAAGTAGAACACGGCATGAACCTAATCCCATTCCTAATTTAAATTCACCACAAAGCTTAGCAAGATTTTGATTAATATTTTTTGCATGATCCACTCCTCCGGTCATACTGCTGATCCAAAGTGGGAGATCTAAATCAAATCCAAGAAATTTTGTTGGCCAGTTGGCAGTTGGAGTAGGATGAGTGAAAAATAAAGGCTCGTAATTGAAGCGCTCATCAACGGTGGACGTTAATGTGCGTGCCTCAGGAGTCAGCTCAATGTGGTCTTTTTTCCTTTGAGTGATCTCAAAAGAATCAGACGGATAGAGACGATTTGACATGACTCTTCATCTATCAAAAAGTGGTATGAAAGTCATGAGCTTCCTGAGAGATGATAAAAATGACAAGAGCAATAAGTCATTGAAATAATTAAAAAGAGCTTATAAGATAAGCTGAACATAAATGGGACGGCATGAGAAACATAAAAAGTACCCAACATCTGACTGAGTTTAATCGCTATCTGAATGAACAGACAGATCTCCTATTCCCAGATCAAAATGTTCTTAACCGGGCCATCAGGTACTCCCTACTCGCTGAGGGTAAGAGGATTCGCCCCCTCTTTTCTATTGGATTTTGTGAGGCTTTTGGGGGCGATTTAAAATTCGCCAGGGCATGTGGTTTAACGATTGAAATGATACATGCCTATTCCCTGATCCATGATGATTTGCCGGCCATGGATAATGATGATTTTCGTCGAGGTAAACCAACCAACCATAAAGTCTTTGGTGAAGCTTTCGCTATCCTCGCCGGAGATGCACTTTTAAATGAGGCCCCAGATTTCCTGATCAGCGAACTAAAATTATTAGGAATGAAATCAGAGACAATCCTTCAACTCGCCTCCATGCTTCTCAAGGCCAGCGGCCATAGGGGAATGATCAAGGGACAGGCCTTAGATATTCAATGTGAAAAAAACTTGCCACCATCGGAAACCCAAAAAACCATACTTGAAGAAATTCATCGAAATAAAACGGGTCAATTAATTGCCTGGAGTTGTATCGCGGGACTTTACTCCACCAATAATGAGTTGCTCATCACTGAAAAGATCAAAATGGTAGAGCAAATGGGACATGATTTTGGACTGTTGTTTCAAATGATTGATGATCTATTGGATGTCAGCGCCACTCTTGAACAATTAGGGAAAACTCCTGGCAAAGACGCTGAATCAGGAAAACTTACCTATGTGAGTTGCTTCGGCACAGTGGAAACCAAAAACTTAGTGAAGCGACTGATCTCCAACATTGAGACAAGTATGCTGAATGCAGGATTCATTTCTTCAGGGGGAGAATTACTGCAAGAGATTCTTCAGGGTCTTAAATCTAAAATAGATTAATTTTTGGGAGAAATGAGAAGAACAAATTCGCGTTTCGTATTCTCACCCAAAACTTTTAGCAAAGTTGAAGCCGTTCCCTTCAACAACTGCTCTTCTTTTCCACCCAAGTCACATCCTAAAAATAATTCTCGTGAAATTTGCTGGGTATTTAACTCCTCCAGCAGCTTGACTAAACGATAGGGTGTTTCCATCCAGATTAACGTTTCAGGACGCTTAAGTTCTTTTTTCATCCACTCTCCACGCTCAGGCTCTTTTACCGGTATAAAACCAGAAAAAACAAAACTGGCATGAGAAAATCCCGAGAGAGCGATAGCGAGAGCGATAGAATTTGGAAAAGGCGTGGCAGTCACTTTAATTCTTTGTTTATGGCAACTTTCCACTAACTTTTGTCCAGGATCACAAAAAGCAGGTAACCCACAATCACTCAATAAATAGGCCGTTTTCCCAGACTTAATCTCTTTGATAATGTCTGGTAATATCTTCTCTTGCGTGTGTTCATTATAGAGAATAAATTTCTCAATCGCCTCACGTGGAAGGCCCCATTTTAGCCAGCGCTGTCTGGCAACTTTATGTTCTTCGACGAGTATTAACACATTCTCTTTAAGTGCCTCAGAAAGTAACAAATCTCTAGCGACAATCTCAAGGGGATGATCTTCTTGAATCGGAGTGGGAACTAAAACTAGCTGGGTCATTGCTCATCCAAGCAATAAAATAATTCTGGCCGATGAAAATCTGGGGCGCTCTCAGGATTAGGGTTTAGAGCAAAATACTCACGAGGGTTTGCACTCAAACAAGAAAAAAATCCTCCGTACAAAGAGACACCCTTCAAATCTAATGGAAGGCTGACAACCATTTTACCCGACCAAAATTTATCTTCGACTGAAACTTGAGTTTCAAAAGCTAGTGTCGCCGGAGCGAAATAAGTTTTCCTTGGTTCGGTTATGATAAGTGCAAAAGGTTGATTTAAAGGAGACACTTGAATCTCAAGATAAGGTGCTGTCACATCCATTTCAGAAGATCGAAGTTGAAGAAAGGCTTCAAACACATCTTGATTCCAAAGACCCCAGTTTTTTGACCAGTCCATTGAAAAGCTATCATCCGTTTGCCAGCCCTTACCGGCCCTGCGCTGGATGAAAAACTCAATCGTCACCTCTTGGCCACTTCGTTGCCAGGTAACCTTCAAAGAATGATTAGAAAAATCAGGACCGTGTTTTTTAAGATAGGCTTGCATGATAAAGATGGTATCATAGCAATCTATGGACGTCAGCTATCAGTTATTTTTAATCATTCCACCAGGACTGGAAGATCTCGCTCAAAAAGAGATCCTATTGAAGTGCCCAGTTCCCACCATGAATGTGATTAAAGGTGGGATTGAAGTTGAGGGAAATCTGGATTGGATAATAAACGCTCACCTTGTGCTTAAAATTCCAACCCGTATTTTAATGAGGATCACAGACTTTAAGGTGAGAGATTTTCCTAAGTTGTATCAGAAGTTTTCTAATTTCAAATGGAATCAATGGCTTTCTCACCCCCATCCTAATTGGGAAATTTCAAGCACGAAAAGCCGCCTTATTCACACTGGTAGAATTGAAGAAACCATCGTTAAAGCGCTAACTGAGGCCATGCACAAACAGCCTTTAGGCCGCGACTGGGAAAAGAAATCTTATTCTCCCCAAACTTTTTACATAAGAATTGTTGATGATCATCTTACCTTAAGCTTGGATCTTTCCGGAGATCCTCTTTATAAAAGGGGGATGCAAAAAATAAAAGGCGAAGCACCTTTAAGGGAAAATTTCGCAGCGGCTTTTATTTTTGAGATCTTTCAAGGCATTCAAGAACCCGTAAGGCTCGTAGATCCGATGTGTGGTTCTGGAACTTTACTCACAGAGGCCCTTACCTTTTATGAGCCTCTTCATTTGAGAAAATTCAGTTTTGAAGAAGCCCCTTTTTTTAAAGGAAGACAAATCAAAATTCCCATAAATCATACAAAGCTACCTATAAGCTCTGCCTTAGGTGTGGACATAAATAAGGATCTCCTTCAAAAGGTAGAGGAAAGTCTTGATAAAAAATTCCCCCTCGAATTTAAAGTCGCCAATTCACTCCAAGAGGAAATGAATGACTCATTAAGTATTATAATTTGTAACCCTCCTTATGGGGAAAGAATCAAGATTGCAGGCAAAAGAGGTTCATTTCTTAAAGAAGCCTGGGAAAAATTTATTAAAAAAGATAAGCCTTTAAGACTTGGATGGCTCCTCCCTTCAGATATGGACGACCTTTTCCCCACTCCCACAAACTACCAATTAATATCTAAAAGACATCTTAAAAATGGTGGCCTTGCAGTCACTTTTTGGATCTGGCAAAAAATCTCCTAAACTGTCAAAAAATTAGACAGGTGACTTGTATATAAGCATTTAAGAGCTGGTGGTGGCCCCTATGACCAGTCATACTTGGCATTTGACTTGCAAATCTCATGGAAACACTTTCAAAAAACTCATCAACAGGAGATTTCCATGAAAAAATTATTTTTAATTTCACTCGCAACTCTTTTTGCCTCAATGGCTGCCAATGCCTCAATAGTTGAAACAAAATTCAAAGTCACATCGCGATTTTATGATGAACTTGGAAATACCAAAAAGCTCGCTACCACGCGAGCATTTATCCGTTATAACCCTGAGGCCAGTGTCCTTTCACCAAGTGCCAAGGATGACTGTTTGGTCTCTTCCGGAAAAAGTGATTTATTAAGTCTCTTCACGGAAGCTGATAGATCACCTTGTATCTCCAGTAAAACATTTATTATTACCTCACAAGATATTGTCGTCGACATGTTCTATCGACCTGCGATTTTCACCCTCTTCCCAGATTATATTTCAGAAGTTGGAGATATCTTAAGGGACAATGGTAAAATTAATGGGAAGACTGAAAACGATGTTGGTACTCTTGGTTCGATCAGATCCATCCTAAGAAATGTCATCGCCAATGCTGTTGAAGCTCAAACGATCTCAACAATCGGCCGCACAGTATTTGAACTAAAAGGAAATGGAAAAGCGAAATTTGTAATCGAGCTAGAACCTGTTAAAACAAAACTTTTGAATCATTAAAAAATTTCAGGCCATCAATCAAAGATTGGTGGCCAATTCCTTTTCTAAAAAGACATGAGACTTCACCCACACCCCTCCTACAAATTGAATAATCGCCGTTTGATGAGGTCCAACAAATTCAACTTCCTCTAGCGCCAGATTCTTTAAGCTATAAATCTTCACGCTGAATTCCTCACCCTTCGGATGGACGATCTTGAGAGAATCGGATGCCTTAAGTCCTAATGGATTTTTAATTTGAATTGCCAGATGAGAGCCTTTTTCAGCTTCAATCACCTCACCCAAGTAATTTCCTTCACGATTTTGTAAGCGATGGTTCTTCAGCTTGGGAAAAAGCACATCCGTTTTATTCACGTGAAAATATCCCTTCATCAGTTCTTGCTTATAATTAAGCTTGAAGGCTTCAAATTTTTCTGGATTCGCATTCTTAAAGATCTCTAGGACATCTTTAAGAAGTGTCATCTCGGACCATCTTAAATCAATCCTGAAATAATGAAGTCCTCTCTGAGATAACTCTTGAGCATATTCAATCAGACAAAAATCTTTTATATGGAACATAAAAGTTCCATGCTGATTTTCTACGATGGGAAACCCCTTATGAGGTGATTCTTCACTTTCGCCTATGGCGATGAGCTCCTGATGATAAAGTTTCTGATCATCATATAAGGGCGAAAGCAATTGCCTTGGTGTATAGAACAACAAGATGCGACCTAATCCCAAAAGTTCACACGGAACAGTCAAGTTTCGGGCATATTCTTCTATGATGTCTTTTGGAAGCTCAATTGAAAGAATAATCCTTTCAAGGCGACCTTGAGCATGGTCAATCCACCCTTGGAGGGCCACGATGTTATGATTCCCATTTTCTGCAATAAATTGGAGTGTCTTTTGTGTATTCGCCAGAGACCACTCGAGTGCACCGGGATCTTGGACTCTTAAAATATCAACATGCTCTAATAGAGAAGGAAGGGCAGCGATAACATTTTCAAACACACCTTCAGTCATCAGAATGTCCCATTCAAAAATGACTTTTAATCCTAGCTCTCGCGCACGCTGACTTAACTGTATCAGGTCTTGAGTTTTTAATTTTCCAAAGCGAGAAAAATCCTTATGTCCCAAGATAACTTCATCTAAATCTTGATCTTTAATTAGATTCAGATCGTGCAAAGTTTGAGCAAAAGTGGTGATTTTCATGCCTTCACCTTTTGTCTCACTAATTGCATCGCCTCTACACCGTCAACAAAAGGAAGCTTCACAAGAGTTGAAGGTTTGGTTCTTGAAACTGGCCTTAACATAATGTCCGTAATCTCAAGTGTGACTAAGCGGATAGCAGCTCCAACAAAAGGGAGAATTTCGATCTCATCACCTTGATTGAAAGCATTTCGCACTTCGATCACAATACCTGTTTTGGGATTCGCCTCTACCACCTTGCCTACCATCTGCCATTCCGTATCCGAAGAATTTTCTCTCTCATTAAAAATACTCTCAGCTCCTGCCTTTTGAACTAAGCTCGCACTTGTATAGGCACGGTGAGAAACTTTGCTTAATTCTGATTCCCAGAGGAGCAAGTCATCGGAAAGAAAATGACCATGTATTTTATAATAGGCCAGGGCCTCAGAGTAAACTTTGCTCATTGTGCCGGCGTAAAGATGACTCTTCATGCGGCCCTCAATCTTCAAAGAATCAATTCCTTCATTAATAAATTCTGGAAGAATTCTCAGACCCTCCAGATCTTTGGAGCTCATGAAATAAGCTTTTTTCTTTTCTTGGGTGTCGAGTCCCATATCCAATGAGTATTCAAACCGGCATGAATGGGCGCAACCGCCGCGATTAGAATCTCGACCTTGAGTAAAATTTGAAATCACGCAATGACCTGAATAGGCCATGCACATTGATCCATGAATAAACATTTCAACTTCTATTTCCGCTTCCCGCTTAATTTTTCCAGCTTCCTTCACTGAAAGCTCACGTCCGACGACCACGCGTGTGGCCCCCATTTTTTTCCAAAGTTTTGCGGCTTCTACATTCAAGGTGGAGGCCTGAGTTGAAATATGGATCGGGATTTTAGATAGTTTTGCTACAGTTTTAACAACACCAAGATCAGAGACAATCACTGCATTGACATGGATTTCTTCCAAAAACTTCACAAAGTCAGGTAGTTCTGAAAGATCTTTATCATGCAGAAACGAGTTTAAGACAACGTAAACTTGTGCCCCATGGGAGTGAGCAAATTCCACTCCCTCACGTAACTCATCCAGAGTAAAATTCTCGGCTGCTGTTCGTAGCCCAAACTTCTGTCCACCTACGTACACGGCGTTGGCACCATAGAGAATGGCGACTTTTAATTTATCAAGGCTACCTGCCGGAGCAAGAATCTCAGGAAATGAGTTTAACATAGAGGGAACTCCTAAACATCCATTTACCAAAATCCGGCCGTAAGATAAACTAGGATTACATGAAAAATGTCTTGAAAACTCTCCTTAGTGTTGTGGCCGTTCTCCTTCTAACCGTTGGATATTTCGTTTACGACCGCTATCAGAAAAATCCTGAGCAAATCTTCCCCTATCCATATAGTTTTCAATCTGCGGCTTCGGCCATCAAGCCCGATGCGCCCGTTTTAATCGTAGGTGATAGAATGGGTGCCTACATGGCCCGTTTTCAAGCCGAGCTGGCAGCAACCATCTCTGTCGATCTTTCCAAACCTATTAAAATTCAGGCCACCGCCAATAATGGACATGGACTACACCGTACTCTGCATGAGATGAAAGCTCTCGTTCAGTGGCCTCAAATTGTCATCTACCAGGGAGGAAGTGAAGAATTTTTAGAGTTAAAATTTAATCCCGAAAATTCTGCCACCATTAAGAAGAATGTCTCACTTTACCAAGATGATAGAATTGAGACTCTGCTGATCCTCAAACCATGGCTCTCTCGATTTGTTTATGAGCCTCACAATAGAATCGTACTAGGAGACATCCCCCAATTACTCCCCTCGATTGATGAAAAGGCTTATTTTCAACGATTAGAGACTGAACTTCTCTTGTTTGAGCAACAGCTCATTCAATTGGTGAATTTAAGTCGTGACCGAGGAAGTTTACTTATTCTCACGACAACGCCTATCAATTTAGAAATTGCTCCCAAAAAAGCCTGTGGCTTTTCTTCGACCCTTGATATTGAATATGAGCTCAAGCAACTTGATGACCTCATGAATGCCAACAACCCTAAGTCTGCCTACACCCAATCAACAAAGCTGATTAACCAGTACGCCGGAAATGCGAATCTCTATTTTAAGCATGCCCAAATTGCGAAAAGATTAGGCCTCAATGATGAAGCAAAAAATGCTTTTATCCAAGCCTCTGCCTTTGATTGTTCTCCCTGGAGAGGCTCTGAAGTTTTTAACACGATCATCAGAAGAGTCGCCAAATCTCAGCAGGTGATTCTTTTTGATTTTGCTAAAATGGTTTC